>CADBOX010000464.1 GCA_902796415.1 uncultured Lachnospiraceae bacterium | reverse complement strand
GCTGCGATCTCTTCCTTTGTCACGCCGTGTGCTTTGGCATTCTGCAAGTGATAAGTCAGAGAAGAATCAGTGATGCCCGACGCCATCAGGGATACCACTGTGATGATACATTTTGTCTTCAGGTCGATGGCTTCTTCGTTCCACACTTCTCCAAATAGCACATCATCATTCAGATGAGCAAACATCGGTGCGAATTCTCCCAGCTGATCTCTACCTGCTGTCTGTACGATTTTTTCATTCATTTGTCTTTCCTCCTATCTGCTGATCTCCTGTGGACCATACGTGTTTTTCCTTAGCATTGGCAGGCTTATTCTGTGCCATTACACCGGCTAGGGGATGGGGGATGTAGGGTTCCTCCAGATACAAGATTTCTTCGTTCGTAAGCATGAGGTCTACCGCCTTTGCTGCTCCTTCGATGTGATGCAGTTTGGTAGCACCCACCACAGGGGATGTCACTTTTGTCAAAAGCCATGCCAGAGAAACTTCCGTCATGGTCACACCATATTTTTCCGCCAGTTCTGCCACACGCCCTATGATCACATTATCCTGTTCTGCCGTGGCATCATATTTAAACTTAGCATAACTGTCTTCTACGGCACGTTTTGTGTCATTCTCGCCAGGTTTTCTGGAGAGTCTTCCGCTTGCCAGGGCACTGTAGGGAGTAAGGGCAATGTTCTCTTCCTCACAGTAGGGAACCATCTCTCTCTCCTCCTCCCGGAAGATCAGATTATAATGTCCCTGAATGGATACAAACTTTGCAAATCCTTCCTTTTCTGCCAGTGCATTGGCTTTGGCAAGCTGCCAGGCGAAACAGTTGGAGATGCCGATATATCTTGCCTTACCTGCCTTTACGATACGGTTCAGGCCCTCAAGGATATCATAGATGGGTGTGTTCCAGTCCCACATATGATAGATATAGAGATCTACATAATCCATTCCCAGATTGTTCAGGCTTGTATTGATCATATTTTCAATATGCTGCTGTCCGGAGATACCATTTGCGATCTCTTCCTGAGTTCTTGGCAGAAACTTTGTAGCAACCACCACATCCTCCCGTTTTGCAAAATCCCGGAGAGCACGACCCACATATTGTTCACTGGTTCCGCTCTGATAAGCGATGGCTGTATCGTAGAAATTGACACCCAGATCCAGTCCACGCTTTATGATCTCTCTGGAATGCTCCTCATCGATGGTCCAGCTATGTTGTCCTCTTGCTGCATCTCCAAATCCCATACATCCCATACAGATACGGGAAACCTTCAGATCTGAATTGCCAAGTTTCGTATATTGCATCTAGATTCACTCCTTACAGTACTTTATCAAGCCATTTTTTAATCTTAGCTTCGTTCGGGCGGTTAATCTGTACGCCCTTGGCCCATCTGACATCTCCGCTGACATTCTTATGAAGCTCTGTGTCACTTCTTCCGACACCGCTGCCGCCGGAAGTACAGAAGGGGATGATTGTCTTCCCGGAGAAGTCATAGCTTTCCAGAAATGTCTCGATGATCCGGGGTGCTACGCCCCACCAGATCGGGAAGCCAATGATCACAGCATCATAGGAATCCATGTCCGAAACCTTGTTGGCAATCTCAGGCCTTGCGGAAGGGTTATTCATCTCCACGCTGCTGCGACTCTTCTTGTTCATCCAGTTTAGGTCTTCTTTTGTATAGATTTCTTTGGGCATGATCTCATGGAAATCACCGCCACTGATTCTTGCAATCTCTTCTCCAACCCGTTTTGTCACTCCACTTGCGGAGTATACAGCTACTAATACTTTCTTTGCCATATTTTCACATCTCCTTTGATCTCATTAATCTGTCCTTTCGCATTTTTATAAGAGCTTCAGCAGACAGTTATTTGTTATCTCATAGATTGACTGATATACATAATTCACATCCGCTTCTTTCATTGCTTCCCTCTGCTTCTCTGAAACAGCAGTGTAGGGATAGATCCCGAACATAAAGGGAAAAAACACATAGATAAAGTTCTGGATATCCTGCACCGATTTCTCCGGGCAGAATTTCGACAGAAGCCGACACATATTCTTCATGGACTCGCCATAGGCCCTCTTAAAGGAAACCAGACGCTCCGAACGGCTGTTGGTCTCCATATCATAGTTGTTCATGGACAGAAGCTTCAGCAGCTGCTCTCTATTTGATATGGAGGAGGCAATCTTATCTGCCAGCTCTTCTCTGGTAAGCACCTCATTATCGATATGAATTCTCTTCAGTTCTTCATTCCAACGCTCGTACTCTCTCTCAAAAAGTGCCAGAAAGATCTCTTCTTTCGTCTGAAAATAGTTATATATGGATGTTCTGGTGAATGATGTCACCTTCCCGATCTCCTTCAGGGTGATCTCTTTAAAACTCATGGTCTGATATAACTGCTCGCAGGCGTTGACAATCTCTTCTTTCCTTGCTGCGGTTAACTCAGGGGATCCTTTCGGCATAGTGCCTCCTTTCTGACATCTCTGTCCTATTCTGACTTCGTGTCAGAAATTATTATATCTCTATTCTGACATCGTGTCAATATATTTTGTAAAAAATTATGCCCTGCGTTATCCGCCCCGAAAGAACGCCGCAGGGCACTGCTTCAAAAATCTTTATACTTTTTGTTGTTCTATGGCTTTATAGATCGCCAGGATTGCCTCCTGATACCGGTCTTCCGATACAGCAATCAGGAGATTGAGTTTCCCTGCGCCCTGATTGATGGTTTTGATGGGAATGCCGGCCTGCATCAGATGCCAGAGTACACGGATATTGGCATCACTGGATTCCGTATCCTTCTCCCCGATCACAACGATCACAGAAAGATTCTCCATGAGTTCAATGAAATCCGGGTCCAGGGTCTGCTTGATCTCATCCAGGAGATCCTCTTTGCAGTCCTCCAGCAGATCACTGCGGATGATCAGAGTGATGGAATCGATTCCGGTGAGACAATGTTCAAAGGGCAATGCTCTGTTTTTCAGGATATCCAGCACCAGGGCACTGAAACCTGCGCCATCACTGACCATGACTTTCTCAATCTGAATCACCGACATACCGGACTTGCCTGCCACACCGATGATCGGGTATTTTGTCTTGCCCTTGGGCAGTTTTCGGACGATCACGCTTCCGGGATCATCCGGGCGATTGGTATTG
>CADBOX010000463.1 GCA_902796415.1 uncultured Lachnospiraceae bacterium | reverse complement strand
TGCTTATCATTCTTTTTAATCATACGGACCAGAATCGTCTCCACATCTTTCTCCACGTCCCTGATTCCCGGACTCACGCAATACTCCCTCAAAAGCAGGTCCAAAGCATCCTCGGCAATGGATACATTTTGAAGATGCATCCTATTCTGGTACTTCTTAAGGACAGACTGTTTCACGATCTCTTTCTTCTCTTTCATGGTATAGCCATCCAGAACGATGATCCTCATTCTATCCAGGATCGGTGCCGGAATGTTGGTGATATCATTGAAAGTAAGGATAAGAAGAAAGTTATTCTTAGGTATATTACACTCTAAGAATTCGTCATAATACACATCATTAGCAGGATCCAGGAATTCATGAAATGCCTCATAACTTTTTTGGTTTCCCTTATCGAACTCGTCGATGTTAACTACATCGCTATATGTCCCGTTCTTTCGGGCCAATTCGCTGATTAGCAGACTTGGGCCGGCATTTCTTAATGTTTTATTATTTCCCTTTATGATACTGGAGTCAGAAGCTCCGCCAAAATTAATCTTGATATAATTTCTGCCAAGGGCTTTGGCGATTGCTTCGGCTGCCGTGGTCTTTCCCACACCTGCAGGTCCCCAGAATCCAAGCACTGTCATATGCTTATCGGAACCAGAGAGTTTTTCCGCCATCAAAGCATCGCACACCTGGGTTACAAGATAATCTTGTCCGAATCTGGATTGTTTTAGTGCCTTCTCTACCATTTCCGGCTGATACTCTGTCTCACATCCTAGAGTTGGATTTATCAGATACCGGAGTGCGAGGATGGAATAGGCTGTCATACTTTGGTCATCCCCATAACGGATATCTTCCAGAAGCTCATGTACCCTTTCCCGGATACAATCCGGATAATAGTCATATTTACAGAAGTATCTGTTCTCTAATGCGGCAAGGTCTGTCACATACCCATCGGTGATTCCTTCCGGATCCTCACTAAAGTGATAATAATTCTTCATATCATCCCTGGAGATTACCGGGAACTCCGTCATTTCCTGAGCGAGACATTTTACTACCAGAGACTCGATATTCATCTCAATTCTCTTATTCTGAGCATGTGAGAGCTGATAGATCAGCATCTTACAAGCATCCTCCGGAAGGGGATTGTGATAAGCCAAGTGGTACATCTCACATTTTTTCGGCAGCATGACCTCATTGATAACCCGGATCAGATTCTCCTCGGAGATCTTTTCAAAAAGAATCTCATGAGTTGCCTCCCTTAACGACATGGGTAGCCTTTTTGTTGAGGAAGCTGTACATATGATCCAAAGTTTTGATAAATCTGTGGGGATATCCATGAAGACATCAGTATATGTTTCCTTCCTGATCAAACCTGTTATAAAATCCAGATTATCGGAATCATAAGCATCGATATTTTTGATTATTAGCAGTCCATGAGTGCCAACCTGCATGATTTGCTCAAAGATATAACCGCAGCGGCCATTCTCATAGATTCTTGATGTGCCTGCGAGGGCATCATTTTCTTTGCTTTTACGGCCGGACAGATCGATCTCCACATATTTTATGCCGATAGCCTCTGCAAACGCTTTAGCCAGAGAACCACAGCCGCAGGAACGCCCAATCAGACTGATAGTTTTAGGGACTTTCTTCATGAAATTACTTGTTAATAACTGTATCCTCAGATCTTCTAACTGTTTCTCATGGCCAAGGTGGATAGTTTTGAGGATACTGACAGTCTTGTCCACGTCAATCTCTTTATAGTATTGATTCAACCAATCTATGCTTAAGATGTTGTAGATGACCTTAATACAGTTTTGCTTTTCATAGCCTGAAAGATGTTTTGTCATCATGCGCCTGCATTTTTTGTATTCTGAACGGAACTCAGGTGGAATCATGCTCTTGAGGACATTATATAGAGCATCATACTCCTCCGCTTCGATATATACAGCAGATTCTTTCTCCTCATCATACTTCTTCTCTCTGCCGGATAAGATAACATATTTGTCGACAAGATCACTCTGTATATCCGGAGAAAACTGCCGGATCTTCTTCTGAAATATACGCTTATCCTCCTCCGTTACCGTCTTGCAGGTATTGAGCACATTCTCACGGTCTTCCAGTGAATAACAGGTTGAAACATAAAGCCTCTTATGATCATCTTCTGTATCTATAAGCCCGGCAATAAATACCTTCTTGCCCAGCAAACCATCGAAATAAGCTCTCTCCTTATTGGTATGGTAAAAAACTTCCTTCTCATCTCCCGCCTCCTGTCTGAACAAAATGACTGCTGCATGTTTTTTGTCTGCTTCATCATTCATGATATCTAATAAATAGCCGACTTTCTCAAAGGAACCGGCTGTGAGATTATCTTTGTTATCCGTATACATTTCCCTGATTATCTGGTTTTTTTCTGTATT
>CADBOX010000462.1 GCA_902796415.1 uncultured Lachnospiraceae bacterium | reverse complement strand
TATTGTAGTGATCCATGGTCTTATATATGCATATCACAGTTATAATAATCCATCCGCATATGTTAACATCTCTCAATTCATCTGGTTTTCCGTCCGTTTCAGAACCCTTATCATGGCCATTTTTTGCCGCCGCAATGCGCATTTCTGTATCATGATATAATTCATTATAAGAGAAAATAACACCCATATACTCAGAAAGGAAACCCAGTCTGTCCTTTAGAATTCTCTTGAATTCCTTTGTTGCATTTTCTTTTTCCTCCTCAGAAGCCTCAATGATTGATACCATCACTTTCCGCAATTGAAGAACGTAAACATTATAAATCCACGCACCAAGAAACATGACCGCTTTCTTCTTCTGCGCATGATCGTCTTCCTCTGATTCTGAATTTAATCCGATTCCATACATAATCCATGAACTCAATCCGTGCATCGACATTGGGCTTGTGCCATGTGCGTGAGAGGATGCCAGAATTGCATCCCAAATTCTAACATATATTCTTATTATTAGTTCATAATGCGTTCCATTGGTCTCATAGTTAACATTGTCAATAACAATATTAAAATAATTAAGGTCTTTGTCATTTTTATCGAATAGATGGTTAGGATAACCATTCATTTTAAGTGAATGGTCTTTATATTTATTCGCAATACTGGATGCAATACTACATCTTAATTCTGTTTTTTCAACCGTCTCTTTCCCTCTGTCATTTAGTTGATCTTTCGCATATTCCATTATTCTCCAGGTAATATTTCCATATGGGGTTATAAAGGAGAGAATAATAATGGCATTTGATGCAAGATATGCCAAAACGCCAAACATACAAATTAATGCAGGAATAGGATTTGTACCATAACTGGCGACAATTCCGAAGAGTATATATATTATTTGCAGCAACATGTACAGTACTGCATACGGATTCCAATATTTAATTAAAGTGCCAAGAAGGACACCATCCACTTGAAGAACCTGTGCATCTTTAAATAAACTGGCTCCAAACCCTAACAGTCCAAAAGTTGCTATAGCATCTCGCGTTATACGGCAAATGGCGTTTCCGCTGGCAGGGTCGCCCTCCCATTGAGAAAGAGTCATTATTATTGCAAAAATAGCATATGCGATACTGAATAGCATCATTTTTTTGGAGCGCATCATATGAAGATAAAGCGATTCTAACCGTCTATATACTCTTTTAAATACTAATATCAGGGATTCGCTTTCAATATTTATGAGCTTATTCTCAGAATCCTTACTATTCCAGTTATATGTCCATCCCATAGTTAATCCTCACAAATTACTGTTCCGAATATATTGGATTGTCCTTATTAATCCTTCTTTTAGACTGACCATCGGCTCCCACCCTATACTATAATACGCCAATGAAATATCTGGATTTCTGCACTGAGGATCATCTATTGGCGCAGTACAATATACTATTTTCGAATCCGTTTTCGTCAAGTGTTTTATTAATTCTGCGATTTCCTTAATAGTAATCTCATAAGGATTCCCCAGATTAACCGGGCCTATAAAATCTACACTGCTTTCCATCATACGAACAAAGCCTTCAATCATGTCATCTACATAACAAAAACTGCGTGTCTGACATCCATCACCATATATAGTAATATTTTTCCCTCGCAGAGCTTGATAAACGAAGTTTGAAATAACACGTCCGTCAGTTTCAGACATTCTGGGCCCATATGTGTTAAAAATTCTTACTATTTTTATACTGACACCATACTGGCGATGATAATCTGAAAATAGCGTCTCTGCAATCCTTTTCCCCTCGTCATAACAGGCTCTGACACCGTTTGGATTGACATTTCCCAAATATGTCTCAGGTTGAGGACTCATCAATGGATTACCATATACTTCTGACGTAGATGTTAATAAAATTCTCGCTTTATTTTGACGGGCCAATTCAAGCAGATTCAATGTCCCCAAAAAACAAGTTCGTGCAGTAAAAATCGGGTCCTTCTGATATTGAATCGGACTGGCCGGACAAGCCATAGAATAAATTTTGTCACAGGGAATGATAAGCGGTTCCGTCACATCATGTAAAATAAATTTAAAATGAGAATTTGAATATAGATGCCTAATATTATCCTCCCTGCCTGTAAATAAATTATCAACACATATTACATCATTTCCATCTGCCAGCAGCCGGTCACACAGATGAGATCCCAGGAATCCTGCACCTCCGGCTACTAAAACAGTACTTTTCATAGTTTGTCCTCCAACATCATCGATACTTCACCGGTGCACATATACCAGCAACCTCCACACTGGCAGCGCAACATTTGCTCCCGATATTCTTTCATTAACGCACCGTTCCAAATATCGGCAAGGCGCTTTTCTTTCAAATTACCTAATGGCTTAAAACACCAGTCCCAACAAGGACGTACATTCATATATGCATCTACAAACAGATTTGTATACCCAATTAAGCAGCGATAATCCTTCGGAATACGTTCTTTACTGCAGAAGAACTCAGTCAGATGCTCTATAAATCCCTTTGAACTTGCTATTAGATACCCTTCATCTTTCATGCTGAGCAGTGTCTCCACTAGCTTTTCACATTTTTTACGGTCGGTTATTGAAATCAAGTCCTCATCACGGGGATTAAAATGATGATACGGGCTAATCTGCGTCGCAATTCCCCTGGAACTCATATACTTTACAAGATCAACGAAGTCATCCTGGTTATCCCTGGTCAGCACTGCAGATACATGGACATGAACATTCTCATACTTCTCCATCATGGCACATGCAGCATCGAGTCCGGCAAGAGCTTTTTTGTAACTGATCCCGCGTTGCTTTTCATAGACTTCGGGAATGATGGAATCGTACGAAATAATCACATATTTCAGACCCATAGAACCAAGTTTTTCCCACATATCTGGAAGAAGCGTACCATTTGTCATAAGTACAGGAACCATCTTGTCATCAATAATTGTCTGGAGAATGTCATATATTTCAGGCAGAAGAAGAGGTTCCCCACCATTAATGGCAACAGCTTCACATCCCAGCATAGCAGCGTCATCTATTGTTTGTTTAATCAGCGGAAAAGGAATATCTGATTTGTCTTCATTTACCGCATTACTAATTCTATGAGAACAGTATTCACAATCTGAGTTGCAACGATTTGTCATTTTGAACAACAGATACTGCATCTTCTGGGGGATTCTTTCTGCTGTTATATCACTTTCAATGCTGTTACGAAGATGGGCGATCGCATCCTCTGCCAACATATCATGAAACATCTCATAATGTATCTGATATACTGTGCTGAACAAATTTCCTTTCATAATCTATGATTTCCTCCATATTCTTTCCATAAAACAAGACAGGCCGCTCTAATTCGATTGCTGCTTTTATAAAAGCGATGTTATCTGTATATACGAAAGATTCTCCTAAAAAATGACCATCAATATTCATGGAAAACGACGAACCATCTGGCCTGTCAGGAGAGTTGGTATCCAACCGCCTTTCACCAAGCGGAATACTGATAAGTTTCATCCGTTTATTTGGATTACGGCACAATCTGTCACAATCACCGGAGAATCTGCCATCCATATATCTGCTGTAGCATTCCCTGCAGACAGATTTCCAAGTCCTGTACCTACAAACTGGCCACGGATCAATTCCCATCTGCGGCAGAACTCTTAATAATTCAATACGATTTGTTTCTAATCCATGAATTCCAATGTCTCTCAGGAAGTGTACAAAAGGTTCATTGATAAGTGCACCTCTCCCAAATCCCATTCTGCTCCAAATTAGATAAACATCAGAAAACTGTGTTTTTATCCAATTCAGCAAACCTATATCCTGTACCAAATAAACCTTTACCTCTGCTCGATCATACATAAACCTGATTTGTTGTTGGACCAAACTAATATTTCGTTCTGTAACATATAGCGGTGTTTGATAAATCACGTTGACCCCAGCTTGTTTTAAGAGTACGCTGATTTCTATAAGCTCAGGGTCTCCGTACTCAAACATTCGAAAGTTACATAATGGATCTCCGATGATTATACCTTCTTGATATATGATTCCTGATTCTATGTTCCACTTCGAATCCTGTTTTGAGGTGTATAATCGTATTGTATCCTTACATAATTCTCCGGGTCCGGCATAAAATGCGAGTCCATTCATTATTACTATCTCCTGACAAATCTTCGTATATAATGAATTGTAGAAAAGTCGGCAGACTCTTCAATGCTAATGTCCTGAACAGCTTTCTCAGCAGCATCAGCTAAACGTTTTACTGTTTTGCATACATGATGATAATTGTTTGTCCTTCCTTCAATCTTAAAAGAATAAATCCCCAGTTCAATTAATTGTTTCATTATACTAGCTGCATCTACTGCACTACTGTGAATTCGCGGCGCCTGTGAGCAATTATTCCCAGACATAAGCGCATATTGTTCTCTACAGTAAACCCTGAACTCTCCTTTACTTAATACATGAGGAAGTTCGCAGAGACGATTGTCATTGAAACAAATTCCACCTCCGGCTATCAGCTCATATTCCATATCAGGAACAGAATTGATTATATCCGCTATTTCATCCAAATATAGATTTGTGCTTAGTACAACACGAGTACAACCCATTTTCTGAAGAAATCGTACAGTTGCTGCGTTATAAACTCCGAGCAGTGTACTTGCATGCACTTTTGTTCTTTTCATCAGATTTGCTGCCTTTTGCAGGATTCCCCAATCTGCAATGATAACGGAATCTGCTTCACCTCGATCTAATTCAAGAAGGTGATTCATAAGTCTTGGGAATTCGTTATTTCCAATGCATGAATTAACAGCAACGTGAAGTTTTACTCCATACTCATGACTGATTTTAGCAGCTTCATGAATCTGCTCTATTGAAAGATCCGCTGATGCAGGTCTGGAACTATACCCATATAAGCCTACATATACAGCATCCGCCCCTGCCTGGCATAGAGGCTCAATTGCTTCCAGACATCCGGCTGGTGCAAGTATTTCATAAGATTTCATCTCTGATCCAATCTGCCTTTATAAAGGCACTTCTTATAATGTGAAAAAGATTACACTCCCTCAAAGTACCTAAACACTTACTTTCATATAATGCTTGAATAACTTGAATATTCACACATTGATAACATGTGCTTTTAAACTCCCATAATATTTTCCAAGGAGATGCCATGTAGTCTCCTCAAGATTGTACCTGGCCCACTTCTCTCTTTTAACAGTGCCCTTAAATGATTTTGCCCAAACCGCATAAATCGTCAAATCATAATTGATTTTGCCGCCATATTTCTTCTGTAATTTACTGCTGGATACACCATTTCGAAAACTCTTTCGGCGAAGGTCTTTTATGTTCGTGACTCCATGGAAATAGATTATCGCATCAGGGCTATAAAAGAGTTTTCCTCCGGCTTTTAAGGAGCGCCATTGTAAATCTACGTCCTCTCCATTATTCGCAAACCATCTACTGAATCCATGCATTTTTATGAGAAACTTTCGACGATAAGCACAATTTGCCGTTATAAAAGAATTCCGAAAATTCCGTTCCCTTACAAAGAAGGGTTCGTCACCAAATTGCATGACAACATTTAATTGAAGATTCATCCAGTATTCTTCAATTTCATTGATTGCTTTTGCTGGTAGGATTTTACCCCCGACAGCATCAACATCATGTTTATTGAATGCATTTTCAATTGCTTCCAGCCATCCCGGGTCTGCTTCACAGTCCCCATCTGTAAAAGCGATTATTTCACCAGTTGCTGCTTTTATTCCGACATTCCTACCGGCTGCCGCAGTTTTATCTGGATTTCGCAGGACAGTTACACCGAGTGATTTAGCAATTTCTACAGATTTATCTGTGGATCCACCATCAACGACCATTAATTCATCCGGCTTTCTATTCCCATTTAGAATAGACGAAAGGCATGCATGAAGGTATTTTTCTTCATTAAATACAGGTATTACAACGGATATTTTCATAACTATCTATTCCTCAATTCTTGTTTATTGCTCTCTGCCAACAGATTCAATTAATGCTATCAGTCTTTGTTCAAGCCTGTTGAATTTTCTATGATTTTTTTTGCAAGACCGACAGATAACGGTTCTGCCAATAGCGATACTGTAACTCCGACAATATAGAGAATGACAGCCTGTGAAGCAAAAAGATGCATTGCAACATGAGCGTTTGGTATTTTAATCAAATACATGCAAGACCCTATTATAAAGACATAAATCAAAACCATTAGAAGATTTCGAACCAATTTCCACGCAATACTTTTCTCTTTTAAAGGGAACAATCCAGCAAAAACCTTCCCAAAATGTCCAACCTCAAACAAGAGGTCTGACATGCAATTAATGATAAAAGATAGAACAACTGATATCATTATATCTGTCAGATCATTTAGCTTATGATTCATTAATGCAATCGTTAAAGAAATTGCAACACACATGATAAAATTCTGGATTAATCCAATTGTTGTTCCCATTTTGTCTGACATAAAAACCTTTCCACTCTCTCGTATATAACCCGCTGAGAGCTTCAGTTTTCTATACGACGGCCCAAAAAGAAGAATAATCTGTGTGATCATTAATAGCAGAAGGGGTAATACTGCACCTGAAATGGGGAGAGTACCTTTGAATGCACCTATGAAACATACACACCCTAATGCTAACGGTAGCATTAGATTTTCAAAGCCCTCCAACGGAACATTACAAAACGTTGTCATTACCCTTTGTCCCATGAACCGTGTCACCATTCGGCACTGTGTCCATTCAGTGATGGCAGACAAACAGACAATACCCCACAGAATAGGACTGTCCACATAGACTATTATTATTCCAAGCAGAATTAGTTCGATGAAAAAGACTACGAACACACCGAAAACGACCTGTTTTAAATGATCAGAAGCAAATGTTCTGACACCACTCAAACGATCATTCTCAAGGTCAATTATCTGATGGATGAGAATATAGCGGAGGCCTATTATAAAAGATGTAACTATAAATAGAATCGTGAAACTCCATTCTTGCCGTATCAAAAATGAAAGAACTATAACCGGCATGCATCTTTGTGCAAAAGAGGAAATGATTAGTCCATAAACACCTTTCTCTTTAAATCTGAAAGGAGGCATTGAATAAGCTGCTCCTATTAAATATGTCGCAATAAGCGTTCCCCCTACCAGAAACGAAAAATTGGATACTATAAGAATCGGAAAGATGCCGGCTGCTATAACAATGACAAAGCTAAGTGCAATTGCTGAACCAGACATGTGATGCATAAGTTTATCTTTTCCTGCCATAGCATCGACTGTTCGGTCTGCATAGTCATTAATCATATATCCAAAGGCTAAAAACAGACCAGTGAATAATGCCCCTCCAATAAATACAGCCGCAAATCTTTCAGTTGTTATAGATAATGAATTATGTAAATAGATACACCACAAATAGCACAAAACAAAAGGGACTTTAGAGTCATACCAATCCCGCAGTCTGATATACTGAACAGTTTTCCGGATCATGTTTTCTCCGTCCCTCCTTTGTCTTCAGAATTGATGATAAGCTCCTGGAAATCCTTGTTCGGATAAAATTTCCGGTAGTATTTTTCGTCTAACTTAATTTCTCTTATTCTTGGCAGTGTACGATTAATAATGAATTGGCAGTTCATACAACAATTTGGTATCTCTCCATTGTAGAACACTTCTCTGATTTTTTTATAATTATCAGAATTCCAAATTGTTTCCAATCCACCATCCCTTATTACATTTCCCATACGATATGCAGGGTTAATACAGCATAAAAACACATCACCATTGTGATCCACATACGGTTTTTCTAATAAGTAATCGCATATTCCCCTGCAAAAATATCCGGATCCATGTATTTCATCCGGCTGCATATCCTGTATACGGCTTATTATATCAATTGTAATATTCTTCAATTTTTGACGGCACTGTGCTGGACTAGGCTGTACGCTTTCACATTCTTCCATCTGTTTACGTTCCGCCTCAAGCATCTTGTTATTAATAATAATGCTTGTTGTATCAGGAAAAGCCGCACGCATTCCATAACTATCAGCTCTTTCTGCTGCTTCTTTCAGGTATTTCTTGGTGTGAGCCGGATAATGATGAAGACAGTCAAGATCATTTTCGAGAACGGGATTTGGCACCATGTATGCGACCTGTACTGCCTCAACTCCAATTGTATGTGCAAAGTCGATAATCTCAGGAATCTGTGTAATATTTTGCCTCATAGCAACGATTGACATTCTAAGTTCAATATGTGGGGCTTTCTTGTGAAGCAATTCCACATTCGTAAGAAAATTATCAAAAGATAGACCTTGCCTTATCTGTGAGAATGTTTCTTCATCACACCCATCACAAGAAATGCTAATCCCATGGAAAGCCTCATCCATTAAAGATAACAAGTCCTTTGGGAGAACAGACATATTACTATTACAGTTGGCCTTGATCTGATACTGCAGTAAATACTGAAGGAAAAATCTCAAATCTGAATATAGCATTGGCTCTCCTAAACCATGCATGAAGATTTCTCGAATATAAGGAAATGCAGATGTCAAACTTTTCAAGGCTTCTCTGGTAAGTTCTCCACATCCGTTGTTATCTGTATAATAGTGTTCACACATAATGCAGTGTGCATTACATCGGGATGTGCTTTCCAACTGCAGTTCCTTTGGCATCCCAAGGACTTCCGTTCTCTGGGTTATCCAGTCAGACTCTATGAGTATGTCATTAATCCCTTTCGCAAAGTGATAGTTTCTTTCCGTAACAGCCTTGTCTCGCAGTTTTAAAAGGAAATCAGAATTCCAAGGATCATACAATGAATTCCATGCAAAAAGAAAGATATGAATTCCACTTTCACTTATTGTCCACAAATCCTGCTTACGCCACCCCATAGATACGATGAAAACAATATTTTTAATATCATCCATCGTAAATGATTCCATTTCAAACCTATCCGCATTGAAGGTTTTAATATCATGGCCCGTCATTGTTGAAACCGTTTGGAGTAAGGCGCATATCTCTGAGTATTCGGGCTCATTAGCTCCAATAAATGTAATCATGACACCTATTCCTCCCGGAAGCAGTGGTTTTTGTATTCATAATCCTTAGGATGATCACAAACAGAAGTTACCTTTTCACCCATAAGCTCTGATATGGCACATGCCATTATGGTCGTCCCATTGCATTCTGTTCCCGGTGCTTCGGGAACCAGATGGAGACGTAATTCACCATTATCAAGAATTCCCACAGAATAAGGTGATGCATATCCTGTTGCTCTAAAGAGTGTGTTTTCAATGTCATGTGGCGATATTATTTTTCCTTCGGCACTTCGTCTTGTGAAGTCAATTCTTCCCTTATACCACAATCTCGGAAGAGAACTTCCGCATTTGCATTTTTCATGTGTTATGGTAATCAAATCGTCTGTCAAATATCTGATTAATGGAGACCCTTTTCTCCAAAGTACCGTATAACATGCCAGCCCCGTCTGACCGTCTTCGACCACCTGATGTGTATCAGGATCTATAGCTTCTATTAGCAATACATCGTTACAAAAATGTATGCCGTCTTGTAGAAGGCATTCATTTCCTGTAGGGCCGAAAATTTCGCTCATTCCGAAAGAATCATAGCATTTTGCCTGGTATAATTCTTCAATCTGCCGCCTGCGTATTCGCGTCAGAACATCTCCCCCAACAAGCAATCTCTTTACAGTCGAGTTTCGGGCGATTTTGCGATCTTCTTCTTTCTTGGACATTTCCATTGCTAAAGACGGAAGAGTGCTTATTGTCGTAATCGGCATTTGCTGTAATGCAAACCGAATGTTCGGCAAATCAGGCTGATCTACGCAATAAAATCCCGCTCCCATTACCATATACTGCCAAATCATTGAATGGCCCATATTTCCGGATCCTAAAGGAACTGCAATCAACCCCAGGTCTCCAGGTCCAATTCCTAACGGAGTATAAACTTGTCGGGTTACATATTCCTGAACGACCTTATCATCTTTAGAAAATGCATATACTTTTTTGCTTCCTGTCGTTCCACTACTTGCAAAGTATCCCAGAACGTCTTCTTTTTCACAAATCATACGCTGCGAGTAAGTTGTTCTGCGAATATCATCTCTCGTCATAAAAGGCAGTGATTGAAAATCCTCTTCATTCTTAAGTTTCAACCCTCTCAACCCTGCTTCATTCAGAATAGAACGATATAAATCCGTCGCATATGCTCCTTCTTCCCAAAGGCTGTATATGATTTCTAATTGCTGCTGTCTCGTCAGCATCTGTCCTTTTTTCAAATAATTCTCCATACTACTCCAAGAATCAACATATATTCTAACGCGAACTGCATTGCATTGATCAATCCGTTATAAGGGATACCCTTTATCTGATTATCAACAAATACAGTTTGTTTAAAAACAAGTTCTGGTCTTCCTTGTGATAAGCATTCCACAATGTAACCAGCTTCATTTGTATAAATAAGCAACTGTGTGATCATCTGATGGAGCAGATCATTGTCCCCATAACCAAATCTCGTCTGCAGCAGCGAGTTGATAATCCAATCTCCAAAAATCCAAACGGGAATTAGAATCATTATTTTAGAAGACAAGAATAAAGCCATCAGAACAATTGCTACTATGCCAAGCATATTTAAAAGCATTTTTCTAGGCATTGTATAACAGCTATAGTCTTCGTGACGTTCTACAACATACACATCTGCCCTTCCATAATACCAGCATCTTCGAAACATAGGTTTAACTGCCTGCCATGTTGCTTTGTCGTGATACACGAGCCCATCTTTTGTATTGCGGATGATGTATCCATTTTTTGTCAATCGAAGACCAAGATCTACATCTTCACCGCCTGGTTTATTTGGAAACGATTCATCAAAACCGTTAATTTGTTCAAACGCACTTTTTCTAACTGAAAAATTGGCAGTTGTTGCCCACAATGAGACAGGTCCCCAATAAGGCATTTTAAAACAGATTAAAAATGGCGATGCATTGACTGCTTTCCAAAACCAGTTTTCCTCACCGGTAAACTCAAGTGGACCAGCTACACCCCCGACTTTCTCGTCACTATATCCAGCCACATGTTCCTCAATAAGGTGTGGTGTAGCTATGCAGTCAGAATCCAAAAAAAGAACTATATCATATTTGGCCTGTTTTGCCCCATAATTACGTTTTCCTGCAACAGATGGAGAAAAATAAACTCTTTTTGCATCATATGTTTTACACAGGGAATCAATAATTCTAACCTCTTCTTCTGAACTATCATCGACTAAAATGATCTCTGTATCCCCTTGAAAATTGTCGCGTGTTACCGCAATGCTTCTTAATAAATTTTCAAGTAGTTTCAAACGTCCTTTTGTTGCTATGACAATTGATACTCCATTCATTTCTTATTCCTCAAATCAAAATTATGAACAGTCCGCTTAATACTAATGAAATCAGCAATATCCAAACTTTACGGCTTTCACGAATCAGCATGGCTCTTGTTTGGTAATATGAAAAAGACATTGTTTTATGTACTCCATCAAACGTCCCGTTTTTAATTCCTTCTATAATATGAAAGAAATAATATCTTGCTTCGAACCATTTTGCGAGCCCATAAAATATAACATTACATTTACTGCTGTTTTTTGTATCCATAAAAAATATCCCCATAAATGAAAGAAACATAAAGAGAATATCTCCGAGAATAAATCTATATGTATGGAAAAAAATAGTAAATAACAATGAAATAATGAAAATTACCGTCCATAAAAGCTCTGTTTTTAATCCGCTTGTTATAAAAATCTCTGGATGTCTACGACTTAAATAATACTCCATACTCCCCCATCTCTTTGATCTATCATTAATTGCCCTAATATTGCTCCAGGTTTCTTTGGAGTGCCAGGTTATTGCCTTCGGAACAGATTTGATCCTGTACCCAGCTTTTGTCACGCGATATGACATATCAAGATCATCTCCGCCAAGCTTAAACGGAAATGCCTCTTCGAACATATTCACTTCTTCAAGTACTGATTTGCGAAAAGAAACATTATTACCAATTGTCCAACTCTGGTAAGGAAATCGTTTCGCAAAGGAAAACGAGTCTACAAATGTTGAGTATAGAACAATTTTCCAGACAAAAGAATCTTCTCCTACAAACTCTGTCACGCCAAAAGTACCACCCAATTGTTTGTCATTAGAATCTATATATGTCTGTACATGCAGATTCAATATATCCTCATCTACTGTTACATCTGAATCGAAAAACACAATTATTGGAAATCGGGACGCGACAATCCCCATATTTCTTTTCTTACGAACACTGTCAGGACCTTCCATGTACCGTGCATCGTAAATATTACAAGAGTTTTGTATATTCTCTTTTTCACTGCCTGCGGAGCTGTCAACAATAACAACTTCTGTCTCACCGTAAAGATACGCTTTTCTTGCAGCGAACAGTGATTTTAATAATGAGTCAAGCAGCTTTGAGCGATTCCATGTAGGAATCACAATTGATAAATCATATTCTCCCATTGCTTCCTTCTCCGTTTCGATTCAAATATTGTAAACGGCATGACATATTGTTTCCGTATAATAATCCGAATTATGCCGTATATATATTTTATAATCGCTGCAAATACTATAGATCATCAACGGTAAATCCCATAAATCCTCCGGACGATGATAAATAGACACAGCCAGGTCTGGATGATATTCTCTAATAAATCCCGACATAGAGAGAATAACTTCCCTTTCGCGCCCTTCAATATCAAGTTTTATAAAGTTAGGTAACGGTCTGTTACTCATTTTGTCTTTTTCCGATGAAGAATATCCTGGCTTTGCAACCCCAGCGTTTTTAAGATCGTCTAAAAACAATCCCGCATTTCTAACTGAAAGCATCCTTCCGCCAGCAGCATTTCCTTCTCCGTAGATTCCTCCATCCGTATTGATCTTCGTACGCACTCCTTCCCAGCAAAATTCTTCTTTCCCATCATGGTCGTCTAAGCCACAGTTGAATGTTTCTACAGGAAAAGAGAGATCCCTAAGGTTCCTCTGTAACTGATGATAATTCGAAGGATCAGGTTCAAATGCATAGGCATAAGCTATCTGAAACTTCTCCGACAATCTTGCCGTATTTGAAGCAGAGACAATTGTATCTCCGTTATATGAACCTCCATCTAAAAGCACGATCCTTCTATCCATATTGTATCTTTCTTTAAAATGATATATCTCATCACGGAAATACATATTCACAGCTTCATGAACAACTCTGCCAGTATTCATTGTATATTTTGTCTCGCTAGAAAGAACTTCTGCTGCCTGTTTATAAAACCAATCTGCATCATCATTCTTACTTGTATATGATTTCAGAAGTAAGTCAAAAACCTCTACCGATCGTTCATCAGAAAGAAGTTTCCGCAATCTGCGAATACGATCATCCGATCGATGAAATACTTTGTCATAATAATGTCCTAAAAAATAAGACTGAGCTTTTCTAGTTATCAAATTGAACACTTATATTAACTCCATACTTTAAGTCAGCTTATAAATATGTTAACTGGAACATGCATTTTCAAGCCAACTATTAATGCCTGTATCTTTTGACAGGAAGCCAAGAGACTTTGCCTGTCTATTAATTGACGACGATAATGACCACAACACTAAGGAAAGAAAAATAAACATCCCCATAGGTGTTAACGCGCGCAATACGTTCCCGGGAATGCTCCTTAGTAACTGGTCGTGATTATTGAAAATGCCTGCAGGCTAAAATACACGCCCAGTTCAGATAATACTATTATGTAAGGTTCCTCTATATCGACACATCAAATTTACACATATTCTATCACGTACCCCTAATATATACTATTCCTGTAACACAAAAATCATAGCCCGGGCGAATCGGCGGTGAAATGATTTACGGCACGATTTCATTAACAGAGAAATAACGGATACCTTTTCAGCTATTGCAGCATCAGT
>CADBOX010000461.1 GCA_902796415.1 uncultured Lachnospiraceae bacterium | reverse complement strand
GGAGATTATTTTATAGATGATATTACTATAAAGGATTTCGCAGGGAATGTCCGTAAATACATAATAGAAAATGAAGAGAATCCTCCCAGGGATGAGAATGGAATGTATTTTGCAGACGAAAATGATGATAACCGATGCTATTATCCGAATAGAAAATGGACAGCCAAAGAAATTGACAGTTCAAAATATGTTAATATTACATCTCTTAAGTATAGACATCTTCCAACTAAACCGGGAGATACTTTGATTTTGGAAGCAACTGTAAAGAATTTTAAAAAAGGTATGCTATATGGGTATATCTATTTTGAGAATTTAGATATTCACAAAGTCCCGACAATAACCGATCCAACTATAAAAGTAGAAAACGGGAAACTGGTATTTAGCTTGAAATTGCCGGAAAAAATGTATCGTGGCCGGTATATGATTTCGCAGATAAGTATTAATTATAATAATCTAATGACGACATATTGTCTTCCCTGGGGAGTGGAAAACCCAACTGGTTATGAGACATATAAAAATGATGATACAGGTTTTCATTTTCAAATGGAAGGGCCGGCATTTTTTACCATGCCTTCCGATGGGGATGAAACGCCACCTTACATTAGATATATTTCTGTCTTAAATAATAAAATAACCAAACCGGGCGTATTTAAAGTAAGGTTAAAGATAGAAGATGATCAATCTATCGATTATGTGTATGTTGGAATTCGAATGGCTGATGATCCGTATGGAATGCCTATCGAAAAGAACATTCGCAAAAAAATAACATCGGCAGATTTAACACTGGAGATTCCTATCAGTACTTCCAATGCATCAGGGAAATATTCAATAACGGATGTAAGGGTATGTGATTTGTCAGGAAATGAGAGATGCTATGGTAATCAGTATTACTCTGATCCTAATGACATTCCGGAAGTGGAAAACGAGTTCTTTATTGCTGACGACGAGGACAAGTGTTACTACACAGGTTATCATGAGACTGATGTAGAAGATGAATTTGATATAGCTTTTCAGGTAGGAATAAACAATACAAGTATCCTTTCCAGAATCAATTCTATGGAGGAAGGACAGACCGGAAAAATATCTTTAACTACCGGAAATATAGCAAAAAAAGAATGGTTTGAAGTCATAAAAGGAAAAGATAAAACATTGGTATTCAGCAAGAACAATTATCAATGGGTTTTCAATGGAAAAGATATTATCAATCCTGCTGATGTGAAACTGAACATTTCTTTCCGTAAAATACCAGGTGAAGATTATGGAAGCTCAGCAGATCTATTTGAAATTATCTTCAAAAACCATGGTACATTACCGGGAAGAGCCAATATCAGAATCAAATCTGATTATACATACTATTTGTATAAGTTAACGCATAATCTGGTATTATATTATGCCAATGAAAATACAGAGCACCTGGAATATGAAAACGACAGCCATATAAAACAGGTACTCGATGGTTCTGACAAATGGTGTTATTTTTACATCACACATAATTCATCATTTATTGCTTCTGGGCAAAAGCTCAAAAAAACAAGGATCTTACCAAAAAAAGGAACCACATTTACCAGGAATAATTACACATACATAGTAACAGTGAAAGGGAAAGAAGTATCCCTTATTGGAGCAAATAAAAAAGCAATAGATGTTCCTTCAAAAATCAAATTTAAAGAAGTAACTTACGCGGTAACTTCTATTGGAAAGGATGTCTTTAAGAATAAAAAGTTAAAAAGGATAAACACTGGAACAGGTGTGAAAACTATTGAGAGTCAGGCTTTCTATGGTTGTAAAGGAGTGAAATATTTAATCATAGGCAAGAATACCAGAGTGATTGGCAAGAATGCTTTCAAAAAGGCAAAAATTAAAAAAATAATTATAAAGAGCAATCTTCTGACAAAGAAGAATACCGGTTCAAATGCTTTTAAAGCGACTGTTGGAAAGATAAAAGTTCCTAAAAAATGCAGGAAAAAGTATATATGGCTTTATAAGAAAGGGTTATCCCGAAAGATTAAACTATAGCAGAAAAAGTTACCCAGGATGTGGGAACGTGGAAAAATGAAGTCAGGAAAGGAGAAGACAATGATGGATCATAAGAAAATTATCAACTTGGACGACCTTGACAAAATCGCCGGAGGTTTTGAGTCAGATGAGATTTACGAGCGCTATGGAGGATTTGTCTGCTCAGGCAGGGAGATGGTCGATGATGCGGAACCACTTCCCTGTCCCTCTTGCCAGACAAAGCATACTTCGATTCTTCGAGGACTAAAAGACGGGCGTGCAGCCTGGATTTGTGAGGCATGTGGAAAGCTTCACTACGTTGCGGAAACCGTTAAGTCCGGCAGTGAGAAAGTTCCCGGTACATTTAACGGTATTTTTAAGTGCTAGGTACCCGGTACCCGACAGTGTAAGGTACCCGGTACCCAAAGAGGAAAAAAGCCATGAATAAAACATCATCTAATCATGATATGAACAAGAAAGCCAGAACCTCAAGGACCATCGTAATTGGTGATATCCATGGCTGTTACAGGGAAGCCGAGGCTCTGATTTCTGAATTGCAGGAGAAGGGGAAATATATCCCCGAAACTGACCGGCTAATTTTTATCGGGGACTATATTGACCGGGGTGATAATCCCAGACTGGCGGTTAAATACGTCCGGGGGCTGCAGGACAAATACGGGGAGCTTGTCATCCCTCTCAAGGGCAATCATGAGGACATGTTGTTGGATTATATGGTCAATAATGGTCAAAGCTGGCTGTTTAATGGTTATGAGGCCACTCTGAATTCTTACAAAGGGTTTGATGAAGAGTTTATCGATGATATGCGATGGATGGCCGACTTGCCCCTTTACTATGAGGATGATTATTATATCTATGTTCATGCAGGTGTTGACAAAGGCAAGCCGATGGACGCCCAGTTT
>CADBOX010000460.1 GCA_902796415.1 uncultured Lachnospiraceae bacterium | reverse complement strand
GCCTAACAGTGTCAATATGGCGGTAAATACCAGGAAAAACATGGAGAAAGGAATATCACCTGACACCATGGAATGATAGGAAGCATATCCGATTCCAGGAATTCCATACAAGGTTTCCGTGATCAAGGCTCCCGAAAAGAGTCCCGGCAGAGAACCGCCAACGATGGTAACAATAGGAATCAGGGTGTTCCGGAAAGCATGATGATAGATAACTTTTTTCTCGGAAAGTCCCTTGGCTCTGGCAGTGCGGATATAATCCGCGTTCAGCACTTCCAGCATATTTGTTCTGGTAAAACGCATCAAACCTCCCATGCTGATCACCACAAGGGTGACGATGGGAAGAACCAGGTGATTGCCTTTATCCAGCAGCTTACCCATGGTGGAAAGCTGATCATAATTTCTGCCTACCAGGCCGTATAAGTCGAACCAGCCCAGTTTAACGGAGAATAGCAGCTTCAACAGGGAAGCAAAGAAGAAGGTCGGCAGGGAGATACCTGCCAAGGCGATCACCGAGATCGTATAGTCTGTTTTGGAATACTGTTTGGTTGCTGCAATGATTCCCAAAGGAATAGCGATAAGCAATTCCAGGGCAAAAGAGATAAACCCCATAACGAAGGACAGCCAGACCGTATCATTGAACTTCTCTATAACTGGGACGGTCCATCTCCAACTGTCACCGAATTCACCTCTTAAGATGGAACCCACCCAGCGGAAGAATCCGCTCACGATACTTCCGTTCATGTTATACATGGCTGTCAGCTGTTCCATCCATTCCTCGAAACTCTTGGAACCCGGCTGCATGGATTTCTGTCTTGCCATAGCTTCCACATAGGAAGTCGGAAGACACCGCATCAATGCATACAGGATGAAAGAAACGAAGAAAAGAATGACCAGGGATTGCAGCACTCGTTTAATAATATATTTTCGCACGATACATCTCCCTTTTCTATCTGATTTAACCAGGGCAGACAGGTCACCCTGTCTGCCCAGTGATACTCATATGGTTACTCCGGCGGCAAAGACATATCCGGAGAAACGTTAAGGAGACTATTTCAGCTCAATCTTCTCAATCTCGGAATACCATGGCCAGTAGGTGGTGATATCCGGAGTTACACTATCCATCTTCACACGGTCGGTAGCGAAGACGATTGCATTCTGTCTCTGGTAAACCGGCACCTCAACAGCCCAGTCAACGATGATATCGAGACAGGATTTGTAAACCTGTTTTCTGTAGGACTGGTCCATGTTGGCACGAGCATCCAGAATCAGACCATCCAGCTCTTTGTCTGCGATGTCATACATGTAGTTGGAACCACCGGCTTCTCTATCTTTATCAAACTTACCTGAGTAGTAGACCTGATACATATCCGGATCCGGAGTAGCGCCCCATGCAGCACACCACATAGGAACAGAACCTGCTTCTATACCGGTCCAAAGATCAGCAGAGTTGGCAAGGTCTTTTACCACCAGATCGATACCGATCTTCTTGAAGGCATCGGATGCCAGATTCAGCATCATGAAGGACGGATGATCTCCCTGACCATCAGCCGGAATCCATACTTCATAGCTCATCTTTGCTCCCTCCGGAGCCTTGGTAACCTTACCGTCCTTTACCGTATAACCGGCTTTCTCGAAGAATCCAAGAGCAGCGTTGATAGCTGCCTCTTCCTTCTGTTCGTCCGTCATGTCGGAAGTATAGATATCATTTCCATCCACATCCTTGGAGAAGGCGATGGCATAGTCGGAATCTGTCTTCTGAGGAGCTGCCCAGGAAGTATTGGAAATCGGGTAGTTGATAACGGAAGCAGTCTCACCATAGTAGGAGTTAACCGTCACGTCACGATACAGGGCGAAAATAGTTGCAAAGGCTTTACGAAGAGCCTTGGATTCATCTGATCCCCCCTCACCTTTAACATTTACGGAGTCAGCACTGATACCAAGGTAACCATAGCCAAGGTTATCCACTGTGCTGGTGGTGATGGCATCACCGTTCACATCATCGTTACCGTTGGCATCTTTAATCGCTTTCACAGTATCCAGTGAGTAAGTCGGATCGGTGATATCGATGGTTCCGGTAATAATACCGTTCAGTTTATCCTGATCCTGGGACTCCAGGAACTGCATATTCTTGGTCTTAGGAGCGCCAAGATAGTAACTGTCGTTTGCCTCAAAAGAAACAACACCGTTTTCAAATTTCACATATTTATAAGGACCGGCGCCCATAGGCTCGGTTGTCTTAGCACGAACGGTGGAAAGGTCACCCTTTTCAAAACCGAACTTGTTGTTGTCATAATCATATTTCTCTTTATCGCCATAGTAATGAAGCGGGCAGATGGTCACGCCGAGCTGATAGATGGCAGTTGCATCTGTCTCAGTCAGGCTCACACGAAGACTGTAATCACCTGTCTTCTGAATACCTTCGATATTAGGTGCGGAATCTCCCGTCTCAACACCCTTGGAATACTCAGCGTAATTATCCATCAGGGAGAACAGGGAAGCATCTGCTTTTTCTGTGTCAGATAAAGCCTTCACGTCCCCGCCGTATGCTTCAAGCATAGCGGCATAGAAGTCTTCCGCTGTGGCATCTTCTTTGAGTTCATATCCCCAGTTAGCCGCGCAGGCAGCCACGGAATCCTCTGCCGCATTGTATCCGCTGGCAATACAGTAATCCACGATGGACTGTGCGAATTTAGCTCCTGCAGTTTCTGTCTCAGCCCAGAATGCTGTCTGGGTAGCTTCATCCCACTTGGAGAAATCTTTATTATCCTTTCCGGCCTCCAGAAGAAGATCCATAAGAGGAGTCATACCGGAACGATACTTGTCCATACCTTTGATTGGCATCGCAAAGAAAGTGGAGGAGCCATCGTAAGTAGGATCGGATAATACATACATGGAGAAGATGACATCATCAGCGGTGAGCGGTTC
>CADBOX010000459.1 GCA_902796415.1 uncultured Lachnospiraceae bacterium | reverse complement strand
GGCCCTTTCAGTGCCTGATAGGACGGACGATAGGTATCCTTCCCACTGGCTTTATCTGTGAGGATGTTTTCCTCTGCTACATACATTCTCAACGCCCTGATCTGACGATCCAGGTTCTGTTCCTGGCTGCTGACCCTTGCATAACCCAGTATCTTTCCCATCCTGCTTCACCTCCACTTCAATTCTATCATGGTAGGTTTTCATGAAAGTTTTCGCTGAGACATGAAAAAAGACCCGGTAGTACCAGGTCACAGCAAATGTTTATTAATTGAAATCAGAAAATACTTCTTTCAGACATTCCATCTCCTTTTCACGCAGAATATGACCAATAAACTCAGGGCTGACCACAATTCCGGCAGCCTCTATCTCTTCAGGGGTGTACGAAAACCCTGTTTCAGGATATTGACTCTCATCAGGGCATTCATATCCCTTTTCCTGATCAGGGTGTGGTCTCCCGCCATTAAGAATACTTTCAGTCAGTCTGCAATACATATTCCTCAACTTCATAATCTGCCTCCTCTCAGTATACTGCAAGCATACTTAAATCACATTTAACATGTTACACATCCGAAAAATGAGGAACTCAGTTCCCTTTTTCCATAGGACGTCAAAAGTTGATCGCTACAAAAACTTAAGATACCTATCTGTATGTATGTTAAAAGAATCCGGAAGCAATTACCCTGACAGTGCAGCTACTGTTCCCGTAAAAGAGCATCTGCCTGTCGATGGAATTATTATAGATCACCAAAAAAGAGATTGTCAAGATAAAAATTCTCTTTTTCGGAAAATATTTGTATTGACATTCTCTCTTAAAGAGATATAATAGAATCATAAATACGAACATTCATTCGATTCAGAAGGAGGTTCCATGATGGATAATAAAATGATACCGTTTCCAAATGGCACAGTAAAAAAAGAAATCTTTGATGCCAGATTGTTTAAAGAGATGAATATCTTTGGCGAAAGGATCACTCAATCCAGAAAACACCTAAGACTTAGCCAGAAAGAACTTTCTGAGTCATTAAAACAGTACAATATCTCCGTGAATATACAGACAATAAGCAAATGGGAAAATGGAACATACTACCCGAAGCCTGATCAGCTCTTTGCACTGTGTTATGTTCTTGGGATTGATAATCCACTCCTCTATTTTACGGGGTCTGTTCCAGAGCCGGCAGATTATTCCTCACAGCTTAATCAGACAGGGCTTGATCTGTTACAACTCATGAAAGATGCCCTCATTTCATCAGGCCGATATATGCCAAGACCAAAACACGCATCACATGTAAATACTGAAATAGAGGTTTCCATGAAAGTCTATGATGAACCTGCTGCTGCAGGCCCAGGTACTTCTGATGTGGAAGGTTCCTTTGAAATGATTGATTTCCCGGAGAACCTTATTCCAGCCGGGACTGATTTTGGTATCCGTGTTTCCGGTATCAGTATGTTACCACGCTACTGTGACCGCCAGATTGTCTGGGTAGAAAATGTTTCGGAAATCCATAATGGAGATATTGGCGTGTTCTTTTATGATGGGAAGGCTTATATCAAAAAATACATCGAAGAGATGCCTGCTCAGGATGAGCTGGATGATTACACTGACAGCGAGGGAAGGCTTTATCCAAAAGTTACCCTGTATTCTCTGAACAGAGAATGCTCTGACCTGGATGTTCATGTAAAGCTCGGCCACCCCTTTACCGTGATTGGAAGGGTGCTCAATTAAATGAAACATGGGGTGATTCCATATGGGATTTGGTAACAAACTTTCACTTGCCAGAAAAAAGAGTGGGTATTCTTTAGAGAGTTTGAGCAGGACAAGCAGGATTGAAATATCAAGGCTTGTATCCTATGAAGAAGACAGGGTCATGCCAAGACATCGGACATTAAAGAGACTCTCTGCATATCTGCATGTAAGCTGGTACTATTTTTTAAAAGACAGCTGCTATACTCCATGGCTTGGAAGATGCAGCCAGTCATATGCTGATATTATCTGGGATCAATACGGAAAAAAAGATGCGATGATATTTCAGGATATCTGTGTACAGGCTGAAATAATACCTGAGATGAAACAGGTGGACCCGCACTATAAAATGGATCTATATAAATCATTCTTCCATTCCTACTGTGAATTAAAAGAAAACAGACGCCACAAAAGGAGGGATGTTGCATATGAGAACACAGCATACAAGGGAATATGTGACCGTTAACTCTGATTTTGACCAGGAAGGTACTCTTTATCCAAGAAAGATACTTATGAGTGATGGCAGGTCTTTCGTGATTGATTCCGTAAAGCATCATCATCGCCTTACTCACGAAAATTTTTCCGGAGACTGTTTTACGATAGTGATCAAAGGCAAGGACAGTCATCTCTTTTTTGAAAGAAGTAATCTGTCAGAGTACATGGGACGTTGGTTTGTGGCATTAAAAGGAAATGTATCCTGACCAGTAATATGATTTAAAACTAATCGGAAGGGAGGGTTCTAGATGTATACGGTTTCCCAGAGAACAAAGAAGGCAAAACAGCCGAGGGGAGGATATCTCCCGCCAAAACAATTTGAACAGTTTCAATATTCAGATGGTATCAGTCTTAAAAATATGGAAAATGTACCATCCGGAATCATCAGCCTGGCAGTAAACTATCTGACCAGATTCCTTACCGGGGACAGCCTGCACGATGCTTTCTACTCCCCCATTGTTTCTGCTTTGTATCTCGGTCAGATATTGGATGCAGAAACTGCACTAAAAAAGATCAAAGGGCTGGACGATGTATCCATCTGTGCTTCCTGCCAGCTTTGTGCATATGACCTTACTTATCGGACAGGACATCGTAAGATACCGACTTCATATCTTGCATTTCCCAACGAAGATACCCTTTATAATATCAGGTCCATGGTATTAAGAGGAATCGCCTTTTTTAATGAGAATGGTCCAATAAAGGAGTATGGTTATACTTTGGAGGGAGGCTATACTCATATGATCCATGATGGGCAGGGAGATCTTATGACTGATGATACTATCTGGGATTTCAAGATAATTAATACTGAAATCACAAGCAAACATACCTTAAGGCTTCTTGTCTATTATCTTATGGGGATGCATTCAGGTAAAAAAGCTTTTGAGCACATAAGGTATCTTGGGATTTATAATCCCCGCAAGAACAAATCTTATATTTTAGACCTAGATAATATCCCGGATCAGATAAAAAAGAGCATAGAAAAAGAAGTCATCTGTTATCCAAACTGACTTCCTTAAGGGCACTCCTCCGAGTGTCTTTTTTCTTTTCTTCTGATTTTATGCCTCTCCAGCTATCATTTTTCCAAATGAAGGATATCTCTTATACAAAGGATGTTCCCTAATTCTGTCTTTCAATCTATCCGACATCCTGCAGAAACAGTACAGGGAAATCAGCAGAAACGGAACCTGAGGGATCACCGGTAGTATCAGCCCGATCACTCCTAAAACAAGAAAAAGTATCCCCGGTATGGCCCAAAAGAATTTCATCTGTATCCCTCCTAATCTAATCATTGTCATCACTATACAATATAGCTTCTCATGTTCCTAATACCCAAATTTTCTGTCTTTTACGGGTATAGGAAAACTCTCAGAAATACATAATTCTTCCCATATTGATCAAAGACGGAAATTCATTTGAAATGGAGGTCAGATCTATGGGACAAACTGTATTTAAAATCAGGCATTTTTCTAAAATGTTAACTGTTATCATTTTCTTCTTTCTTTTCATGCGTCAAAATACATATGCTTCTGAGATTTCCATCAGCAATATTTCTTTATATCTTCCCACACACAACACGTATCAATTGCGCCTACGTGGCAAGCATGGAAAAGTCAGATGGTATTCTAATAACAGCAAAGTAGCCAGTGTATCAAAAAAAGGCAAAGTCAAAGCAAAAAGAAAAGGTACCTGCATCATTGCAGCATTATGCCACGGAAAAAAATATGAATGCTGGGTTAAAGTAACCAAGCTTTCTTACTACAGAAATAACAAATCC
>CADBOX010000458.1 GCA_902796415.1 uncultured Lachnospiraceae bacterium | reverse complement strand
TTTGTAAATATAATCCATATAATCTTTCATCTCGTTACAGACAAAGTCTGGCATGCTTACAGTTCTTTTATTTCCCATGCTTTTGCAGGACATAATATATTCCTTTTCATTCAGGCTCTGAAACGTTTTCGATATCGATATTTCTTTTTTCTCAAAGTCTATATCATCCGGAGCAAGGGCAAGTATTTCCCCATCTCTAAGCCCGCACCAATACAGAATTTCAAATACATAGAAGAATAACGGCTTTTCCATCATCGCTTCTGCAAAGCGCATGTATCGATCCGGCTTCCATATCTCTAATTCATCATCCCAGGCCATGATCCATTTTTCTCCGGTTGCTTCAGGTTCTGATGGAGATTCACTAAATTTATAGTAATTCATGATTGCCCTCATATGACCGTGCATTGTTTTAATGTAGGATTTCGTGTAAGCTCTGCCGGTTTTAGGATCTATGGTCTCTGCCATTTTGTTCTGCCATTTCTCGATCTCTTCCGGTGTTATTTCGCGCATATTCTTTCCCTCAAAGTAGGGCAAAATATGTTTTTCCATAATGCTTTTCTTGTTAACAAATGATTTCAGTTTTATTTTGGTTCTGACTTCCTCAAGGTAGATTTCCACAAATACTTCAAAGTTCATATCTATATTTTCCCCCTGTTTGTTTTGCTCATGCCTCATCTTCATACCATCCACGTTTTATGCTGTTCAGTTTATCTGCCATCTCATCTTGCACAGATGGAAACATGTGAGCATAACGCCATGAGATATCCTTTGATCCGTGTCCGACCCTGCTTGCTATATCCACAATGCTATACCCCTGATTAGCAAGCAGTGAGACGTGGCTGTGCCTCAGCCCATGCACTGTTATCGATGGAAGCCCGGCATCACGAATGCCTTTCTTCATTGCGCTGATCAAGGCCGTTTTGCTGACGGAGAACAGCCTGCCGTCAGCTGACGGAGCATATGTGTACTCCAGATAATCCTTTAGTTCATCGCATAGAAATCCCGGCATTTTCACCTGTCTTCTGCTTTTCCCGGTCTTCGGTGGTGTAGTATAGCTTCTCCCATTAAGATGATGGAACGTCTTTGTTATAGATATCTTTCTTGTATCAAAATCTAAATCCCCAGGCGTCAGTGCAAGAAGCTCTCCCTCTCTTATCCCGCACCAATAAAGGATCTCAAAGCAGTAGTAGTAAATAGGCTTTTCCATCATCACCTCAGCAAACTTTCTGTACTGATCCTGAGTCCAGAATTTCATATCCACTTCTCTGTCATTACCCATGTTCCCGACAATCGCTGCTGGATTGGTTTTCAGGTTATAATATCTGACAGCAAAGTTCAGGATTGCGCTCATCTGGTTATGTATCGTCTTTAAAAAAGACATCGTATACCTTCGTCCACTTCGAGAATCGACGACCTGCATGACGCTATTCTGCCATTCCATGATGTCTTTTGTGGTGATCTCGTCAAGGATCATGTCCTGAAAGTATGGAAGTATATGTATCCTTATTACTGATTCCTTTGTCAGATAGGTGCTCTCCTTGATCCTTACCCTTATGGCTTCAAGATAGATTTCTACAAATGATCCGAAAGTCATCCCAGTTGAGCCGGACACCTTCTCTTTGAAATCAAACTCCCACTTTTGTGCATCCTTTTTGGTTCTGAAGCCCCTCTTGCATGTATGCCGCCTCTTTCCGCCATTATCCTTGTACGAAAACTGCACATACCATTTTCCCGTCTTTTCATCCCTGTAAGCCGGCATGTCCTTCTCCTTTCTGTTTCCGTGTAAAACAAAAAGCACCGTGCAGGCTTATGCTCTGCACGGTGTCATTGAAAAAGACGTTTTTACAGCGACAATTTTTCCCCAGCGTATTGTCCCATAAGATATTTATAGGTTAAAATACAACTGCGGCGCGAAAAATTCGCTGCGTGCGGTGCTGACTCACCTGCGCAGGTACCGGAGAGCGGCAACTCTCTGGTACTGCCGTACTATTTGTTTTCTCCATTTTATTAATATTTATTATAACAATATATAGTGCAGGGGTCAATAAATAATCGAACAAATTTTCTTGTCTTGATATTGCCGGACTAATCCACCTCTATAAGATGATATCGTTTTCTACTTAAAATATAATAATCAGGTTAATCTATATACATGCAGGACTGATCGTTGTTCCGATCACATTACCAGATATTCCCTTTACCAAGCGACTCGCAAGGCAGATCTATGATCTGGCTAAGAAATATTATCATTTTGTTGCTTTTTTATTCTTGACTTTCGATTTTTGTTGTTTTATGATTATTATGTAAAATAATAATCAAAGGAAACACTCGTTGTGGCGAGTGTTTTTTGTTTTTTGAGAAAGGAGAAAAACATGGACGAAGTCGAGTTACAAATCCAAGGCCAATGGATCCGATTCGAGGTAAAAGACTGCGATGAGTCAGTCCGAGGTTTATCGGCTCGATGCCCGCAATGCAAGCAACCAGCCACCTTTTGCTGCGGCCCAGAAAAAGGACCATACTACCGTTCTGATTTGCACCTTCCAACATGTGGCATCCCCAAGGGAGGTAAAGTATTCCATATCGAGGATGGTTACGACATCAGACTTAATGATGTTCTTGCAGCGAAGGATAGCCCGTACCTGCCTCCTGGTATCGAGCCTGACGGTCCCAAGTCCGGGCCAACACCTAATCCGGACCTAGAAGGCATCTCAGTAGACAACTTTACTGTTATAGGTCCTATTGCAGCAAGGACATGCAGTACCATTTATAAGATTGTTAAGAAAATGGACCTTAAAGCCAATATTACTCCAGATATTACCAGAGAAAAATTCCTGGTCGATGAGGAGACAATCGCATATCATCGCTTAAACGGTCTCAATGGGGTCCACATGATGATAGGTGTTCGCTTCAATTTAAGAGCTATGGATCCGCCGCTCCCACGAAAAGAAGAATACATATACCTGCGTGATCCTTATTCATGGAATCGTAAGGATGCCATCTACTATAGGCTCCGTTGCGAAGAGCCGACACAGCATGAATACTTCGCGAAGACTATACTATCGTCGGAAAACCCAAGCAGGTTCATTATATTCATCGGAAAAGTCAAGCTAA
>CADBOX010000457.1 GCA_902796415.1 uncultured Lachnospiraceae bacterium | reverse complement strand
TGATTCTACGGTCTGAATCAAACAGGGTGCGGTCATCCAGCCGGATGACTCCCCGATCCGGTGTTTCAATTCCGGCGATGCATTTTAATGTCATACTTTTCCCGCAGCCGGAAGCCCCGAGAATACCGATTCTTTTTGAGAGGGAACTAAAACTGATATTCAAAGAGAAATCTCCCTGTTTTTTGTGTATATCTATATAGACAGCCATAATATATTTCCTACCAACGCCTGATATGTTTCTGCTTTCTGGTCAATATAAAATTGATGGAAAAAATGCAGATAAATGCTATCACCATAACAACTGCCACCCAGATTCCCGCCGTAGCATAGTCCCCATCCTGAAGCACCATGGCAATCCTCTGGGATACGGTACTTGTCTTGCCTGGTATATTACCTGCCAGCATTGAGGTCGCTCCGTATTCTCCCATGGCTCTGGCAAATGTCAGGATCGTACCGGAGATAACCCCCGGACTTGCGGACGGCAGAGTTACCTTTGTAAATATTTCAAACTCGCTCATACCCAGGGTCCGGGCTGCATGGATCAGATTGATATCGATCTGCTCAAAAGCAGCTCTGGCATTGCGATACATAAGGGGAAAAGAGATCACCACAGCTGCCAGGATACATCCCAGCCAGGTCTGTACCACCTTGATGCCAAATTGCTCATACAAAAGGATCCCCAAAGGTCTTCTTCTGCTAAATAGAAGCAGAAGGAAGAAACCGGCCACCGTAGGCGGCAAGACCATGGGAAGGGTCATTATTCCATCCATAAATGCTTTGGTAGCGGGACCTGCTTTCATCATTTTACGGGCGGCAAATATTCCCAGTATAAAGGAGATAATGGTTGCCACTACCCCTGTTTTTAATGAAATGATAAGGGGGCTCCAATCCAGATTCTTCAGTATCTCTATCATAGCTAACCTTTCTGAAATGATGATCTACCTGCTCCTGCCTGATTTCTCATTCCACATTTGTATCAAAATAATACTTCTCAAAAACCTTCTTTGCACCGTCAGAAGTCAGATAGTCGATAAAGTCTGCGGCAGCAGTACTCTCATTTTCATCGGCTTCCTCGTTTTTTATCTGAGCGATGGGATAGATTACATTACCGGTGAGATCATAACTGATGATCTCAAGAATCTGAAGTTGGTCCTCCAATCCATAGGTATCGGATTTATATACGGTACCCACTTCATTGGATCCCTCTGCCACTGCAGCAGTAACGGCTCCAACATTAGCGCATTCATTGATCTCGATTCCACCAAGTGCCGCGGAGATCTCCTGGGTAGTAATAAGAGACACGTCTTCTGCTTCCGGGAGCATCCCGGCAGTCACCAAGGCCTGTCTGGTATATTTCCCCACAGGTACGCTGCCGTCTGCCAACGCCAGGCTTTCAGCAGATGCTATGTCTGAAAGTCCTGTAACTTTCGTATTGCTTCCCGCATATGTCACTACACACACCTGGTTATTCACCACATTTTTACGTGTTCCCGCTACCACCAGTCCGGCCTCTTCCAGGGTATCCATCTGTTTTTGGGCAGCGGAGAAAAAGATATCGCACTCTGCTCCTTCTTTGATCTGTTCCATAAGAGTGCCGGAACTGTCATAACTGGGAACAATCTCCACATCAGGGTTATCAGTCTGATAAGAAGCAATTAATTCATCTACGACCCCATTTAGACTTTTTGCTGCAAATATTGTCACTTTTGTCTTTTCAGAGCCAGTCTTACCGGTATCTGTGGAGTTTTTCCCTCCGACACATCCTGCCAGACATATCATCATCACGATCACAGTTAACATTAAACATCTTTTTTTCATTTTATTCGCCTCTCAATTACTGATTGAATATAAGATCAGGATTCTTTTCCGCATTCTCCCTCTGTACCACGAAGGATTCCCAATCCGTGACCGAGGCTCGGTAAAATATACTCCAAGGCTTCCTTTACTGCCTTAGGGCTTCCGGGCAGATTGATGATCAGCGTCTTCTTTCGGATTCCCGAGACAGCACGGCTAAGCATAGCACGTGGTGTGATTGATAATGAATAAAAGAGGATGGCATTGGCAATCCCGTTCGCCATACGATCACAAACCTCCGTGGTAGCTTCCGGTGTGATATCCCTTTGGGAAAATCCGGTTCCTCCTGTTGTGAATATTACATCCACCTGTCTTTGGTCAGCCAGACGGATCAGCTGTTTCTTCAGCTGGCTCTTATCGTCTGCCAATAGCAGGGTCTCCTTGACCTGATATCCTGCCTTTGTAATGAGATCAACGATAGCAGGGCCACTTTTATCCTCTCTTTCCCCCACAGACCCTTTATCACTCAAGGTAATCACAGCGGCGGTAAATGGTCTGTCCGGAGCAGGCAATTGCACTTCCATCTGGTCTCCTTTCCGGATAAGACCTCCCCGGGTCACCTCGGCAAATACTCCTTCTCTTGGCATGATGCAGTCACCCATGATCTTATAAATCTGACAATGGCTGTGACATTCTTTTCCGATCTGGGTAAGTTCAAGCTCTACATCACCCACCAGAAATCTGCTCCCAACAGGAAGGCTTGAGAAGTCGATTCCTTCCACGATAATATTTTCTCCGAAAGCACCAAAATCTATATCTGCACCACGTTTCCGGAACTCCTGAATCTTATCATAGGACAAAAGACTGACTTGTCTGTGCCATTTCCCGCCGTGGGCATCTCCTTCTAAACCCCATCCTTCCACAAGATTCACTTCCGGAATCTCATGTTTCTGGGTTCCCCTTCTTTCACTGATACAGATTCCCTTGATTTCTCCCATGATCATCCTCCTATCTGAACCATTTTCTTATGTTCCGTAATCTCTTTTATCTCTTCAAAATGATGCATCCTGGGTTTCCCACAGATAGTCTTCTTAAGAATTTCCCTGATCTGTTCTCTGTCATTATTCCGTACTGCTTCCCGGATATTGATTCCTTTGTCATAACAGAGACAGGATTTCAGATCACCGGTGGAAGTCATGCGGATTCTGTTACAGGAATCACAGAACTT
>CADBOX010000456.1 GCA_902796415.1 uncultured Lachnospiraceae bacterium | reverse complement strand
AGCCTGAATTATTATGAGGTCATGGTGAAGGATGACCTTGATACGGAAGTGGCTCGTTTTGAGGGCAAAACTTATACCCGTTGATAAGAGAAAGGCAGAAAGATTATGAAGATTTTAATTGTAAATGATGACGGGATCAGAGCGAAAGGGGTCGAAACCCTGGCCCGTCTTGCCAAAGAGTTCGGCCAGGTCTGGGTGGTGGCTCCGGCAGATCAATGCAGCGCCATGTCACACTGTATCTCGGTCCATAGTAAACTGAAAGTAAAGAAAGAGGATTTTCCTGTGGAGGATGTCAAGGCATACAGCGTGACCGGGACACCGGCTGACTGTGTGAAGGCAGCCATGGAAGCGATTCTCCCGGAAAAACCGGATGTGGTCTTTTCAGGGATCAATCATGGCTATAATGTCGGATATGATATCGCCTATTCCGGTACGGTGGGAGCAGCTATGGATGCTCTTCAACAAGGGGTTCCTGCCATCGCTTATTCTACCAGGATGGGTGGTCATTTCGAGACGGTGGAGCGGTACTTTTCCATGGTGACCAAGGGGATACTGGAGCAGGAATCGAATCTTAAGGAAGTGTGGAATGTGAATTTTCCGGGCTGTGAACCGGATGAAGTGAAGGGAATATTATGGGACAGGGTACCTGCTCCTACGGAATACTACCTGGATCACTTTGATATGGAGAAAATAGATGAAGATACGATGGTCCTGGATATGGTCAATATCGAGTTCTGTCCGGGCCAGGATGAAGGAACAGATATCCATGCCCTGAACCAGAACTGCATCTCCATAGGGAAGATCCGGAATTTTGTACTGTAAAGAATACGATCATGAATAATAATAACGACAACAAAACGAAATCCTTGACCAGAGGAAAGAAGCTTCTGATTGTCATTGTAATTCTTCTTATCCTATATATATTGATGGTGAATTTTCTGGTAAGTGCAGCCCTGATACCCTCCTTTATGCGAAAACTACCCTTGTTTGATTCCATTACCCAAAGGAGCATCGGGGAGCAGATGCATACATCCGATATAGAACAGAACCTGAAAAACGGAAAGGAATCCTACCAGAAATGGCTTGACTCCATGGATTTTCAGGAGGAGATCATGGAGACGGGGGACGGTTACCGCCTGGTGGCAACCAGGCTGAATTCCCAAGAGGAAGATTCTCATCGCTGGGCTCTGGTCCTTCATGGATACACCGGGTGGAAGGAAGCCATGTATCCCTATGCCCGCATGTATTACAGGAAAGGCTACCATTGCCTGGTTCCGGACCTTAGGACCCAGGGAGAGAGCGAGGGAGATTTCATTGGCATGGGCTGGACAGACCACTTCGACTGTATGGGATGGATTGAAAGAATCCTGGAGATCGATCCGGAAGCACAGATTGTGATACATGGGCAGTCCATGGGAGCCAGCACAGCTCTGCTGATGGCGGGAGAGTCTGACCTGTCTGATCATGTGAAAGCCATTGTATCAGAGGCCGCCTACACGGATGCGTATACCATGTTTGGAGAAAAGCTGGGGGCATGGTTTCATCTGCCTTCATTTCCTATCGTAGATACTGCCGTATTACTATTGAAATTGCGGGGCGGTTATGATCTGAGAGATGCCGCTCCTATCAGGGTGGTAGGAAAGAGTTCTATACCAACCCTTTTCATACATGGTGATCAGGACGCCATGATACCGGTAGATATGGCTTATCGCCTCTATAATGAGGCTTCCTGTGACAAACAACTGTTGATCGTGGAAGGCGCAGGACACGCTCAATGTAAAGATAAAGATCCTGCACTTTTCGTGGATACAGTTTTTCTTTTTTTGAAGGATTACATCAGATAGAAGACGGATCCTTCTTTGGAGAAGGATAGAGAGATGATTTTTTCAGAGTTTTCGGCTACGGAAAAAAGATGCATAAAATATTATCTGATTGCAGAGGCAATCCTTTTCCTTCTCATCCAGTGGGCAGAGACCACTCAGCCCTATACGGTCACAGGTAAAGTGATGTATGCAGCGATCGTCCTGAACGCGGTAACCATCTGTTATTTTTACAGCAGATACCGGGGAGATGTCAGGGTGCCCCTGGCAATCATGATCACTTTGATTGCTGATTATTATCTCACTTATCAAAACCGTTCATTTGAGGTTGGTGTAAGCTGGTTTATCCTGGTACAGCTGATTTATGCCTGGAGGACGAGGACTGATGTGGGCAGTATCTTGTTTCGTCTGTTTTGTTCCCTGGTCTATTGTGCCCTGCTGTCATATCTTGGTATGGACCGGTTACAGGCCATTCTCTGTGCCTTGTCCATGGGAATCCTTACCGGAAATGTGGTGTATAGCTGGAAAAAAGTAAATGCAAAAAGTGGATATATGTATCTGATGGATTCGGATCATTTACTGGCCTTAGGTCTTACCCTTTTTGCAGGGTGTGACTTAAGCATTGGCTTACGAAATGTGCTGGAAGGGGCAGGGGGTCTGACCCCATTTAGGATTCTCTATTATGTCATGTATTATCTGACCTGGATATGTTACCTGCCTTCCCAGGTTTTTCTGGTCCTGTCTTATCTTGAATCTCATAAAAAAGCCCGTAGGGGGTCTGACCCCACATTAGACGATAAGTAGGCAAAAAACAACATTGTCTTATCCCCTGGCTGCTTGGTATAATCAGAATAAGTATAGTTTTATATTTTTTTACCGATGAGGGTATGTTATGAATGAAGTGACGAAATGGTTTTCAAACGATATCTATCTCTGGACGGATGACCGGGATTTTTCTGATATGGGGGAGATCCTTCGTTATGCATGTACCAAGGACAGGGTGAATGCTGTTCTGTCCGAATTTGATAATATTGTATTGAAAGAAATCAATTATTATCCGGCGGGAACCTATGAGGAAGCAGAAAAAACAAGACTTGATAATATACAGGCATTCTATGAGGTCCGCATGGAGCAGAAGGTTGCGAAAAACCATACTGCCAGATTGAGGGTTTATCTTCCGGTGAACTGGAACCATTGTTTTATGGGGATAGCCGGTGCCGGAACCAACACGGAAGTAGACTGGTTTTCTGCGGTACGGTTCAATGTCATCTCCTGGCCTATGGCCTTGAAGAATGGATATGCAGCCGGCGTGACAGATAATGATACCGCCATCCGGCTGGACTGTAGCTGGGGTTTTGATGAGAATGGAAATCTGGAGTGGGATCACATTGATTCCTGGGCCTTTACAGCTATACATGAGATGACCGTCTGTGCCAAGAAGATCGTGGAGGCGGTTTATCTTGAGAAGATCAAGGCCAGCTATATGCATGGAACTTCCGGGGGAGCCCGGGAGGTCATGACAGAAGCTCTTCTTTTTCCTAAGGATTATGACGGCTTATGGGCAGATGCTCCACCTATAGATCATGTTAATCTGACCTTTACCTGTGTCTGGGCAGCTGTGGTGGAAGCAAATGAGAAACATGTAGTAGCTCTGTCCAAATACAAAAAAGCCCGGGATATCGCCATTCATGATCCGGTACTCCGGTATCTGCCTTATAACAGCAAGGATGCTTTCTGGAGAAAGTTCATCAATGACCTCTATGGTTTGGAGACAGAGGACGGACCGATCACCAGAAAGGATATCCAGGTTATGGTGAAGACCTGGGACGGACCGGTCCTTAAAAATGGAAAGAGAATCACTTATGGATTTGGTCCTACTATCCGTCAGTGGCCTCTTCCCACAGGGAACCCTATGTATGGATACTTCCAGAGGAAACCGGACGGACGTTATGGTTTGATGCCTATAGCGGAGCAGTACATCCGCTGGACCGTGGGAGATCCCGGCTTCGATATCCATAGTTGCAGTTACGAACAGTTTTCTCAGATTTATTATGAAAGCCATAGAAAACTGGATCGCTACAGTTTTAATCAGAAAGATCTGACAGCCTTCGCAGCCAATGGAGGTAAACTGATCATCACCCAGGGAACCGGTGATTGTGTTCTTCCCTATGAGATGATGATGGATTATTACATGGAGGTCTTTGATTACTTCCCGTCAGAGAAGATGCTGAATAAGACCCTCAGGCTCTATATGCCGGAACTGGCCGGGCATTCCATCCTGGACTGGAGCGGACCTGCAGTATCTATCGCAGACGGTATGAGGGCTCTGGTTGCATGGGTGGAAGGCAAGGAAGAACCGGATAAACTACCTACCATGCGATATGACTTTGCGGCAGAAAAAGTGATAGAGTCCTCGGAGGTTAAACTGTACAGCCAGTGGACTTTCCGCAAAAATATGATGAAACTGATCTCGGATAATAAAAAAAGATTATAATTGTGAGATCATAGTATACGAAAGAGGGTAACAAAAGTTTTATTATAAGACTTTTGTTACTCTTTTATATTATTGAAATTAAAAATATTTGAAACTAAATGATTATTATTGACAATTAATTTCAAAGGTATTAATATTCTATATTGTGATGAGTTGATTTGAAAGGCGAAGGGATATTATATGGAGACAAAATATGTTGTGGCAGCCATAATAAGAAAAGGAGATCGTATTTTCGCTACCCAGAGAGGATATGGAGATATGAAAGGGGGATGGGAGTTCCCCGGCGGGAAACTGCTCGACGGAGAAACCCCGCAACAGGCTCTTGTCAGGGAAATCCGTGAAGAACTGTCCACCGAGATTTCGGTGGGAAGACTATATGAAGTGATTGATTATGATTATCCGGATTTTCATCTGCATATGGAGTGCTACTTCTGCTCCGTGATCCGGGGAGACCTTCAGTTAAAGGAGCATATGGCATCCCGCTGGCTGACCAGGGAAGAGCTGGACAGTGTAGATTGGCTTCCTGCCGACCGTAATCTGATTGAAAGACTCAAAAAAGAAGGATTCACCCTTCGTAACCTGGTATTTGATGTGGGTCATGTGCTTCTCCAGTATCGATGGGTGGAGATGTTTATGGATTATGGTTTGTCTGAGGCGAACAGCAGAAGGATCGGAGAAGAAATGTTCTCTAATCCCATCTGGACAGACAAGTTCGACCGTGGAATCTGGGGACCGGACCGGATGGTGGAAGAGTACGCCAGCTATCTGCCGGAAAGTGATGTGACCTATATCCGCCAGTTTATGACAGATGCCAAGATGATGAGAGGGGAGGACCGGACGGAGATCTGGGAGTCCATCCGCCGTCTCAGGGAAAAAGGCTACCGGACCTATATCCTGTCCAATTATTCGGAGTATCTCTTCACTCTTCACACGGAAGGGGCTCCATTTATGGATTATATGGATGGTGTGGTGGTTTCTTATGAACCCAAAGTGATCAAACCCGAGAGGGAGATCTATGACTACCTCATGAATAAATATGATCTGAAGTTCGAGGAGTCCATCTTCTTTGATGACCGTCTTGAAAATGTACAAAAGGGTCACGAATTGGGTATGGATGGTGTCTGGGTGACATCCCGTAAAATGTTGGCGGATACCCTGGAGTCTTTGCTAAAAGATGAATGACGAAAGGGATAGCATAATAATAATATAGAAAAGAACAGGAGAAAAAAATAATGGTAACAGTAGCATATGTCGGTTTTGGAGTCAGTGTAAGAGAATACCATATCCCCTATGTGGAAAACAGGGATGATATCAAGGTGAAGTATGTTTACCGCAGGGAGGAAGATATCCCGCAGTTTGCAGAGTACGAACCATTTTATCCCGAAATCATCTTCACCACGGACTTTCAGTCTGTCCTGGATGACGAAGAGGTGAACCTTGTGGTGGTAAACACACCAGATCAGTTCCATGTTCCTTACGCAAAACAGATTCTGAACGCCGGGAAACACGCCCTGATTGAAAAACCTTTTGCCCCGACAGCAGCGGAAGCGAAGGAAGTCTTTGATCTTGCCAGGGAGAAAGGGCTGGTCTGCATGCCAAACCAGAACCGTCGCTTTGATGCGGATTTCCTTGCTTTAAAAGATGTAATCAACAGTGGTAAGATCGGGGACATTGTGAAACTGGAAAGCCATTATGATTATTTTAAAACCAATGGTTGGTATGATCATCTCGGTACCCTCTATAATCTGGGAGTTCATACCACGGATCAGGTTGTAAGCCTTTTTGGTATTCCGGAGATGACATATTTCGACGTGCGCAGCATACACCATCCCGGTATCGGAGATGACTATTATGATCTGGAATTCTATTATGGCAATATGAAAGCTACCGTGAATACCAGCATGTGTGTCTCCATCGACTATCCCCGGTTTACCCTTCATGGAACAAAGGGAAGTTTCACTCTGCCTCCTGTAGTACATAATTCAGGGAAGAAAAAAGTGGTGGGACGTCATAAGGTAAGCATGACTCCGGCTTCCGAGGACCGTTGGGGAACTCTGGTATATCATGACGAGAATGGTGAGACTGTCACAGAGAAAGTTCCCGTGGACTGTGCCCATTATGAACGAATCTACGATAACTTGGTGGATGCCATCGAACATGGGGCTGAAAAATGCATCAAAGACGAGGAAGTAATCTGTGTTCTTGAGATGCTGGAAGCAGCGACAGAGGTTGCCAAATCTCATAAATAATATATAGAAAAGCAATAAGTATACGGATTTTGAGAAACATCAGGAGCTAAAAGATATGAAGGAAATCAGATTAGGAACCATAGGATCCGGAGCCATCGTCCGCTCCATCCTTGACAATGTAAAGCTGACAGAGGGAATCAGACTGGAGGCAGTTTATTCCAGAACCGAAGAAAAGGGGCGCAGCCTTGCCTCCGATTATGGAGTGGATAAAGTGTATACTTCTCTTGAAGACTTGTTTGCAGATGAGGACGTAAACTTCATCTATGTAGCCTCCCCCAACAACCTCCATTATCCCCATGCTAAGGCAGCTCTTCTGGCGGGTAAGAATGTAATCTGCGAGAAACCTTTTGCCTCCACCAAAGAGAAGGCTGAGGAAGTGGTAGCTATAGCCAAAGAGAAGAATCTTCTCCTGGTGGACGCCACACCAACCTTTTTCCTCCCCAATCTTAAGATACTGAAAGACAAGCTGCCCAAAGTGGGAAGAATCAAACTGGTCATGGGCAATTACAGCCAGTATTCCAGCAGATACGATGCTCTGCTTGCAGGTCAGGTGCCAAATGTATTCAGTCCGGATTATGCAGGGGGCTGTCTCATGGATATCAACTATTATAATGTCTACCTGAATGTGGCTCTTTTTGGAAAACCAAAGAGAACGATCTATCTTCCAAACATCTATGATAATCTGGTGGACACTTCCGGATTGCTTACCATGGAATATGGGGACTTCGTCAGCAGTCAGGCAGGTGCCAAAGACACCTGGGGTGTGAATTATTTCCAGATTGAAGGGGAGAAGGGATATATCTATATCAAAGACGGCAGTAACGGAATCGCAGAAGTCCGCCTGGTGACGAAGGACTCTGACGAGACCTTCAATCTCCAGCCCAACCCTGACAGATGGTTTTATGAAGTGCAGGAGATGACAAAGATGATCCTTGATGAGGATCGGGAAAAGATGGAAAATGGATTGGAGACCATGCTTTCTGTCATCGAAATTATTGAAAGTTCCAGAAAAAAAGCAGGTATATTATTTACGGATGAAAAATGATAAATAAACAGAATGCAGTATAGTGAAACCCGGCAGGTTCCATGGATAACCAAATGGAAACCTTGCCGGGTTTTTTGCTGTCATATTTTTTCAGATGCGTAATAGGCGGCTCCCACCACACATTTTTCCGGTCTGTCCCCGGTGAAGATAACGTTCAGATCTTCTGCGGGATATGGCTGCAATCCTCAAAGTCTCTTCTTTTAATTCCCTAATATATGTTTTCAGATATTCTCCCAGGTCTACCAAAGGCTGACCGGACTGAAACACACTACGCACCGGTATCTTCCGAAACATGGTAATGTTTCCTTCCTTGTCTACTGCTCCGATTCTAAAGTTAGTTCCCCCAATATCAATCCCTATGATTCTGTCTTTGCTTTGCATATTTTCCTCCTGTTTTTTCAGAATGCGTTGCATTATTACAGAAATAATGTAACATTAATACGCAAATAAGTCAACAGAGATGCATAAATTAATGATTTGTTATTCGATCAGACAGTTAAACCTGTCTGAATCTGTACAGGTATATAGGTTTCGTGCTCAGGTTCTTCTCCTTTCATTAAAGAAAGGATCTTATCTGCAGCTGCCGTAGCCAGCATATCCGGATTCTGCTGGATGGTGGTTAGGGGAAGCTGGCTGTAGCGTGAGATTAAAATCCCGTCATATCCCATTACCTTAATTTGCCCCGGAACAGGTATGTTCTTATTTCTTAAAGCGACCAGTGCCCCATAAGCTCTCCAGTCACTGCAGGCAAATATACAGTCGAAATCATCTCCCCTGGTCCAAAAATAGGATACGGCATCGTTGGCAGAATTAAAGGAAGACTTATTCCGGTCCCCTTCATAGATCATAATATTGTCTTTCGCTATTCCGGCCTTTTCAAACTCATATATAAATCCTTTAATTCGTGGGGATAATGAGCTGTGGGTATGACGGTTGTTAAGGATTAATGGTTTCTTGCAGCCGTCCCGAAGGAATTCCTGGGCTGCCAGTTGCCCTCCCACATAGTCGTCTGAATTGACAGTGTAACGTTTACCCTTATAAGTAATCTGATTGCTTTCACTTAAGACCTGCACAGCAGGAACAGGGGATTCAAAGGTTAGAGCTTCAAAAGGTCTGCTTAGGAAAATGATTCCATCTACCTGCGATTTTAATACCTGTTTTGTCAGATATCCCTGGTCCTGATTCTCCACATAGATGGACAGAAGGCAGTCTCTTTCAAGAAGATAAGATCTGAGATGAGCAATAATACTACAGAAGATTTCATTGTTAAGATCGGTTACAATCAGAGCTATATTTTTTAAAACAGTGGATTCTGTTTCGTTTTCTGATTCGATTATATATCCGGAACTGATCAAATGGGAGATAACCAGACTTCTGGTTTCTTCTTTAAAGCTACCGACTCCGTT
>CADBOX010000455.1 GCA_902796415.1 uncultured Lachnospiraceae bacterium | reverse complement strand
TTATTACAAGAAAAACAGCAAATTAGTTATCGACACAACAACTCAACTATATTATAATGAGGAGGGTATTATGAAAGCAACAGCAGTAAGACTTCATGCCGCCAAAGATCTTCGCCTGGAAGAGTTCGAACTTCCGGAGATTAAGGATGACGAGATTCTGGTTAAGGTAGTTTCCGACAGTGTATGTATGTCTACCTACAAATGTGCTATTCTCGGAACAGCCCATAAGAGAGTCCATGATGATGTGGCAGAACATCCTGCAATCATGGGTCATGAGATGGCCGGGGATATCGTTAAGGTTGGCAAGAACCATCAGGACCAGTTTAAACCGGGTATGAAATTCACACTTCAGCCGGCTTTGAACTACAAGGGAACTATGTGGAGCCCGGGATACTCCTACGAATTCTTCGGTGGAAATGCAACTTATTGTATCATTCCCGCTGAGGTAATGGAACTGGGGTGTATGCTGGAGTACAAGGGTAGAGCCTACTATGAAGCTTCCCTGGCAGAACCATTCTCCTGCAGCGTCGGCGCATTCCATGCAGCTTATCATACCAAGATGGGTGTGTATACTCATGAGATGGGTATCCGCGAAGGCGGAAAGCTTGCCATCATGGCCGGAGCAGGTCCCATGGGCCTTGGCGCTTTAAGCTATGCCATGAACTGTGACAGACGCCCGGGTATGATCGTGGTTACAGATGTGAACCAGGACAGACTGGATCGTGCAGAAGAGTTATTCCCGCTTGAAGAAGCCAAGGAAAAGGGAATCGACCTTCATTTTGTCAACACAGGTAACGTAGATGACCCGGTAGCCTTCCTTCGTGAAATGACCGATGGAACCGGATTTGATGATGTTCTGTGCTATGCACCGGTTGGCCCGGTGGTAGAGCAGTCCAGCGGAGTTTTGGGACGGGATGGCTGTCTGAACTTCTTCGCAGGTCCTACGGATCCTAACTTCAGTGCCAAGCTGAATTTCTACGATGTACATTACAATTCCACCCACGTGATGGGAACTACCGGCGGTAATACAGCTGATATGATCGAGTGCCTTGAACTCACCGCAGCAGGCCGCATCAATCCGGCGGTTATGGTTACTCATATCGGAGGCCTGGACGCAGCTGCCGAGACCATCCTTGATCTTCCTAAGATTCCAGGTGGAAAGAAATTGATCTACAATCATCTTGAGATGCCTCTTATCGCTCTGACAGATCTCAGGGAAAAGGGGAAAGAGGATGAGAGATATACTGCTCTTGCGGACATAGTGGATGCACATAAGGGATTATGGTGTCCTGAAGCAGAAGAATATCTTCTTGCGAATTTCATAACAGAGTAACGGATCGGTACAAAGTTCTTCCGGGAGTTTTGGACTGATCCCGGAAGGAGGAATTATGGATTCTGTTGAGAGCAGACGCAATGCCATCGCGGCATTGATCAATGAGAGGGGAGAGATTACCTTTGCACAGCTCAAGGAGGCATTTCCCAATGTCTCCGATATGACCTTGCGCACGGACCTTAAGAATCTGGATGAGAAGAAAAGGATCGTCCGAATCCATGGCGGCGCCAAATCAGTGGATCTGGTGGTTGGCACGGATGACTTTTTGGGAAAACGCAGCGTCAGAAATGTGAAGGAGAAGAAGAGAATTGCCTTGAAGGCAAAGAAACTCATCACTCCCGGAGCAACGGTTTTTCTGGATTCCGGAAGCACCACAACCATGCTGGCAGCGGAGCTGGAGGATCAGCCTAACCTGATCGTCACCAGCGGAATCAGCTGTGCCATGGAGCTTGCAAGACTGGAAAAACCACAGGTGGTGATCCCGGGCGGATCACTGAACCGCTACAGTATGAGTGTCTGTGGAATGCAGGGAATCAGAGAACTGCAGAAGATGAATTTTGATGTCGCTTTTATGGGAGTAACTACCTATGATGATGCGACGGGGTTCGCCTGTAATGTCTATGAAGAGTCCCTGCTGAAGGAGACAGTCATCCACAGAGCGGTGAGGACGATTGCCCTCGTGGATTCATCCAAGATCGGTAAACACAGCACTTTTACCTTCGCTACGCTGGCAGATGTGGATGCCGTTATTTCTGACGGCCGTCTTCCGGCATCCTTCCTGGCTGCCTGCAAGGAGCGTGGAGTGGAGGTTTACTGATAA
>CADBOX010000454.1 GCA_902796415.1 uncultured Lachnospiraceae bacterium | reverse complement strand
ATTACCTCAAATAAAGGCCAGAAGCAGGTGTCTACCGCAAGCTTGCACAGTTCCAGGATGTCAGCCATCTCATATCTCCAACCGCGGGGACAGGGTGCCAGTACGTTTAAGAAAGCAGCGCCTGGTGTGTAGATGGCTTTCTCGGATTTCACATGGATATCCCTGAAATTATTCACTAAAGTTGTCTGCCCTACATATGGGATATTATGTGCAGCAATCACCTGGGCCAGGTCTTTCCGGTTCTGAGGTTTTCCGTCGGAGACGGTACCTACCGGAGTGGTGGTGGTATCGGCATACATAGGTGTGGCAGAGGATCTTTGGATACCGGTGTTCATATAGGCTTCATTGTCATAGCAGACATAGACCATGTCATGGTTTCTCTCCATTGCTCCGGAGAGGGACTGAAAACCGATATCGTAGGTACCGCCGTCGCCACCAAAGGCGATGAACTTGCGGGTTCCTTTGATCTTGCCTTTTTTCTTTAAGGCTTTGTAGGCGGATTCCACACCGGCACAGGTTGCTCCGGCATTCTCAAAGGCATCATGGATGAAGGAATCCTTCCAGGATGTATAGGGATACATGAAGGATGAAACTTCCAGACAGCTGGTTGCACATGTGATGACGGCTTCGTCTTCTTCATGCAGTCCCCGAAGTACATTTCGTACAGCGATGGTGGCGCCACAGCCGGCACACATTCTATGGCCGGGAGCAAAACGCTCTTCTTTACTTAAAGTTTGTTTCAGATTATAAGCCATGATATAACTCCTATTCTCTCACAGATAAATAACGATAGACTTCTCCCAGATCTCCGGTTTTCTCCACCTCAAAGAGATCTTCAAATACGGAAGTAAGGCTCTCTACCGTAACGTCACGTCCTCCAAGACCATAGCAGTAGTTCAAGGTAAGCGGACGGAGATTTTTGTTGAAAAGTGCAGATTTGATCTCAGCTCCAAGTGGTCCGCAGTTGGTCTCAAAATCTTCGGTACGGTCCATGATGGCAAGGTATTTTACACCTTTTAGTGCTTCTGCTATCTCTTCAGCCGGGAAAGGACGGAAGAGGCGGATCTTAAGGATACCGGCTTTGATTCCCTTGTCCCGTAAAGCGTCCACCACATCTTTGGCGGTACCGGCAGCGGAACCCATGATTACCATGGCGTATTCTGCGTCTTCCATACGGTATTCTTCAAAAAGACCATACTCCCTTCCGGAGATCTGGCCATATTCTTTTCCTATATCGATACATACCTGCTTGGCGTTTCGGAGGCCCTCCATCTGGGCACGACGTGCTTCCATCACATAGTTGGTCACGGCGTAGGGACCATAGGCGATGGACTCTCCGTCTTTCAGGAGATAGTGTTCCGGCTCGTATTCACCTACGAAATCTTTCACGATCTGGTCTTCCAGCAGAGTGATGTTCTCCACAGCGTGGCTGGTGATAAATCCATCCTGACAGACCATGATGGGGAGCATGACGTCCGGATGTTCTGCGATGCGGTAAGCCTGGATCATGTTGTCGTAGGCTTCCTGATTGTTCTCGGCAAAAAGCTGGATCCATCCTGTATTTCTGGCGCCCATGGCGTCGGAATGATCACAGTTGATATTGATGGGGCCGGAGAGGGCACGGTTGACCAGAGCCAGACAGATAGGGAGACGGTCGGATGCTGCTACGTTCAATACTTCCCACATCAGAGCCAATCCGGCAGAGGAAGTGGCAGTGATGGTCCTGGCACCTGCGGCTTCGGAACCGATACAGGCACTCATGGCAGAGTGCTCGCTCTCCACGGGTACGAAGACGGTGTCCACCTGACCGTTGGATACAAATGTGGTGAAATACTGGGGAATCTCCGTGGAAGGAGTGATGGGATAGGCAGGCATAACATCAGGGTTGATCTGACGCATGGCGTTTGCCACTGCTTCATTTCCGGATAAACGTTCTTTGATTGCCATATTATCTTTCCCCCTTTAACATCTTGATCGCATCAAATGGACAGGCTTTCTCACAGATGCCGCATCCCTTGCAGTGATCCAAATCAAATTCTCCGCGCTTTCCGTTTTCCACGGGAATCGCACTGTCCGGGCAAGCCGGAGCACAAAGGAGACATTGTTTGCATTTTTCCAAAATAAATAATGGAGTGTCGGTTCTCCACTCACCGGTATTAAAACTCTCGGAGGTTCCTCTGCCCACGATGGTACATCCCAGGGTAAGGTCCTGCCATTTTACGTCGACTCCCAAACGAGTGATATCTGATGCCATTACTGTACCTCCTCTAAAGCCAAGAATAATGCCTTCATATTTCCTTCGATCACCTCAGGTCTGGAGGCAAATTTATGATTGTAGGACTTGCGCATGGATTCCAGGAAATCCTCCTCATCCATGATACCGGTCACCTTAACGATCGCGGCAAGCATGGGGGAATTCGGGAAATATTTTCCCAATGCCTCTATGGAGATCTTTCTGGCATCGATGGTGTATACTCTTCCCTGATAACCTTTCAGCTTCGGGATGATTTCTTCTTTCGGTTTTGCGGTATTGATCACGATGGCCCCGTCTTCCTTCAGACCATCGGTAACGCCCACAGAGTCAAGCAATGTCTCGTCCACAACCACCACATAATCCGGTTCATAGATATTGGAATGAACACGGATAGGATTTGCGCTCAGACGATTGTAAGCTGTGATGGGGGCGCCCATACGTTCCGGGCCGTACTCCGGGAATCCCTGTACATACATTCCTGTTCCAAAAGCGACGTCCGCCAACAGAAGGGCAGCGGTCTTAGCACCCTGGCCGCCTCGTCCGTGCCATCTGATTTCAATTAGATTCTTCATGGTTTTCTCCGTTTCTTTTTAAATAAAATAAAGCCTCTATAGACATTACTGTCTATAGAGGCGAAATTACTTCCGTGGTACCACTCTATTTGCCCGAAAAAGGCCACTTGATCCGCTGCAAGCACAGCGTCCTTCTGTAACGGGAAGTCCCGTCCGTGCTTAATAGCGCCGGGAATCCGATCCTGGCACGTTCAGCCGGATGCTTATGGGTGATGTCATATACGGGATCCATACTGTCTCACACCAGACGACAGCTCTCTGAAAATGAATACTCCGCAATGATGTATCCCAATCATCGCATTTGACATATCTGTATTCTTTACTTTAGCCCTTTAAGACCCTGAATAGGGTCATTTTATACTAAAACCTTAATCCTGTCAATAAAAAAATAGAGCGGTTCCTTATCAACCGCTCTGAAAATGATCCGTAATGGACTTGAACCATCGACCTTCTGGTTGTCACCCAGACGCTCTCCCAGCTGAGCTAACGGATCGGATGGAAGCAACGGGGCTCGAACCCATGACCTTCTGGTTGTGACCCAGACGCTCTCCCAGCTGAGCTATGCTTCCGTAGTTTGTATTATAACACTTTTTAAAAATTTGTCCATAGAAGAACAAAGAGAATAATACATCCATTGATTAATAATCAATAATCCTATAAAATAAAAGTCAGGATATCGATGAAAATACAGATAGATCAGTAGGAGGTTGTCATGCCTAAAAAGCCTAAAGTTACCACCCGCGACATCGCCAGGAAATGTAATCTGTCCCAATCGACAGTATCCATGGT
>CADBOX010000453.1 GCA_902796415.1 uncultured Lachnospiraceae bacterium | reverse complement strand
TAATGGGCCAATCCGATATAGTCAGCCTTCACGTTCTTCCATCCCCAGTAAAGTGCAGTTAACTCACAGAAGAATGGATTTTTCTCAGAAATATTCTCACCAACATCATCTCTCTGATAACCAAAGTATTCATTCGACAATGCGCTGCCTACTCTTACCGGCAGATAGATGTCATCCATCGGCATGTGGTATTTCTTGTGGGTTGCTACTAATATTTTTATGTTTGTCATAACTTCAATGATTTATTAAAATAAACTTTTCACATTGTCGGTCTCTTGTTTTCGTAACTTACTCGATGTTCTATCGTAACGGCCCGGGGCCAGCCCTCTTTATCCCAGACGATTTCAGTCAAGCAGGGTGCTCGATGTCCATAGACATTATTCTTAGTAGGCAGTGTAACACTCGCATGGCAGAATATAAAATATCGTCCTTCTTTGTCTTTTACGATTTCTCCAGCATGACCCGTTACAGCCAAATGATAACCCTCTGGTGTGATATAATCTCTTTGCTGAGGTTGCAATATCTCCCAACCATATTTATCAGACAATGGGGTATTTCCATTCTTATCAACAAACGTCCCTGTTAATGATTTTGAGCGCCAACATAGCAGTCTATAACTTCTGCGCGGACTTAGGATAAGATACCAGTACCCATCATGCCAATACAGCATTGTTCCCTCATAATCTACTCCCGTTTTTCCTCTATCTGTCGATCCTGCTACATGTACATATTTCGCATTTTTCTTTATCTTTTTACCATCTTTTGTCAGTTCGACGCGATATATTCCAAATGAACTGCCGAAAAACAAATAATTGCGTTTGTTTACTGAATCATGAACGAAACAGGGGTCTATAACGTCAAAAGCCATACCATCATCTGCTAAATCTATCAGTTTCAGTGGATTCCCTGATTTATCAAAATGTGGAAAGACAAATGGTCCTGTTGGATCCTTAGATTGCAGGCAAATAATTCCGCCATAAGAACCAACCGAAGTGTAAAGATTGTAACACTTACCGACTTTTACTATATGCGGAGCCCATAGGCATGTACGAGATTTAATTTTAGGGTGCTTTACTTCTAACGGCTGTTTTAAATTAGCTATTCCTTCTTGGACATCTTTTGGAATAGGGTACAAATCTGAGCTCTCCCATTCATACAGATTCCTACTCCGAAACATGTACTGCTTATTGAACACTCCAGACCCAAACATATAATACGCGCCATCATCTCCATAAAAAACTGTCACATCCGACACTGGTCGTTCTGATACAAACAAGGGATTATAAAACACCTTTTCATTAAATAATGATTTTCTTGTTTTTACAGAATTTTGTGCGTAGATAGCTCCAAGAATGAAGAAAGAAGAAATTGGAATAAGAATATATTTTTTCAGGAAAAAATGTATCATAATAATTTCACAGCTGTAGCATAACACTTTTGACACCCGCCATCTTAAGAGTCTCAACAAATAAAGCTTTGCGAGAAGCATTTAATGCATTGAAGTTGGTGAACACAATCCCCAACTCCTTATATTTGCTTTGGGCTAATCCATGATAGTTCAACAGCTCGATCACATCAATATTGTGTTCCCTTAAGCATTTTATAATAGATTGAGAATGATTCAGCATTTCTTCCATCACAACCATACGATACACAACACATTTCCCCAACGATTGTAAATCCCGAAGATTATTTTCGAAAAACTGTGTTCCAATAGTATAGTCATGATTAACAATAAATCCAAACTGGAATTTCAGATCTACCAACCAATAATCTACATAGTCTTTTACTAATAGGTAGTGTTCAGTTGGAGCATAGAGTGTGGTCTCAAAAGTAATATGAATACCATTATTATTTAACCGAATCAATAAAGGGAGTAGAGCTTTAGCTTGCAATAGAGGCTCCCCACCAGAGAAAGTAACGCCACCTCCATCTTTATAAAGGTTCTCATCCCTCATTAAAAGGGCATATATTTCATCATCTGTGTAATCCTTATAAGTCTTCTCAAAAGCACCAAAAGGGCATAGGTCTTGAGATGATTGCCCCTCATGCAACTCACAATTCTTGCAGATCAGATTCTTCTCTGGATATTTGCATTTCCCTTTATCAAAGTATTCATCCTTATCATAATGGATTGCCTCAGGATTGCAGCACCAGGGACATTGCAGATAACACCCTTTCAAGAAAACGACAGTCCTGACACCAGGTCCGTCATTCACGCAAAGACGTTGAATGGCTGTTACCCGTATTTTAGTTGCCATACGCTTCAGCCCTTGCTATCAGATTATCTTTGTAATC
>CADBOX010000452.1 GCA_902796415.1 uncultured Lachnospiraceae bacterium | reverse complement strand
GAATATGTGAAAGATTTATTTCCACATATGAAAGACTAACTTCTACTCTGGGATTATGAAGTAGAAGTTTGAATTACATTTCAGTAATGTCAGAAATTCTGACGAAAAGAGTTGACATATCTTTCATGAGGATGTATAATGGTGAGACATAACTGGAAGGAGGGCAAAGCTATGCATGAAAGACTAAAACAAGCCAGAAAGTATTTGAATTTATCTCAGGAATTCGTTGCACGTCAGATGAACCTTTCCCGTCCTACAATCAGTGCTATTGAGTCAGGACAAAGGAAGGTAACAGCGGAAGAATTAGGGCGCTTTTCTATATTATATGGAATAAGCGTTGACGAACTTATGAATGGAAAAGTGAACAGTGATTCTGAAACATTAATGTTTGCCAGGTCTTTTTCGGAACTATCAGATATAGACAAAAAAGAAATCATGAATCTGATTGATTTCAAGAAAAGGTATAGGGAAAGATTGAATGGCTAATAAATTTTCAACTATTTACTGCGATGGAATGACACCTAGAAAGTTAGCACAAAAGGTTATTGAAGACGTTTATGGCGGAGATAATCCTCTAATTCCAATAGACCCTTTTAAAATGATGAGGATATACGGTATTGTATATCAATTTATGGAGTTTAAGGATTTAGAAGGTATTTATCTCGTGCCAGAAGATGATAATGATGTTGCTGTAGTTGGTATAAATAAAAAAAGGCCAATTACAAGACAAAGATTCTCTGCTGCCCATGAGCTTTGTCATCATTTAAAGGATAGAGCAAATGAGACGTGTCCTATTGGCGCAAAAAACAATGTGGAGGTCTTTGCGGAGCAATTTGCCGGTGAATTATTAATGCCATATAGTATTTTCAAAACTGAAGCGGATAAATATGCTATGGATGGAAAAGTTTCATTTGATGATGCATTGATTCTGGCTGAAGAATTCGGAGTGAGTTTTAACTCATGTGTTAGGAGATTAGCATATGATTTTCATATGATTGATGGTTCATACGAGAATCTTAATAAGTTGATTGTAAAGTATAAGCCGGATAAAAAGAAGGAGGAATTAGGAATAGATAAAGAGTCAATAATGCTGGTAAGGCAAGCGTTAGACTCGTATGTATTCTTTTTTACGATAGAGCAAAATCTTGTATGGTACAGATTCAAAAACGATTTCATTTATAACGAAAATAGGATGGAAGGATTAAATTTAGATGAAGAAGAAGTTGCGGAGATTGTAACTGATTTAAGACTGAACCGTCAAGAAAGTGTTTATTGTAGAGAGAACTATGAGGACCTTATTCAGGTATTAGGTCATTCTGAATTATATGACTATATTTTAAGTACACAAGATAAACTTACAATATATAAATTACTTGATATAAATAGAATGTTATTTCAGTTTGCTCCTTTTCCGGAGGAGGCTGGAAAAACGAGAACTGATAATAATCTGGTATTGGGTACTAAGTTTGAAACAGTTGATTGGACTCAGGTTGTTATGGAATTATACAAATTACAGAATCATGTAGATGATTTATTGGTGCATATTAATGATTTAACAATTAGTGAATATGTGCTTAAGTGTTTGGAAATCCATCACAGAGTTACTCAGATTCACCCATTCAGAGATGGTAATGGACGAAGTTCCAGAGCTTTATTGAATTGGATGCTAAGATTAAAGGGATTGCCACCTATTTATTTCAGAACTACTGAAAAGGAGTCATATTATAAAGCGTTAGAAAAAGCGGATCAGGACGGAGACTATAATGAATTGTTAAGAGTGACGATAAGAGAGTTGTATCGAACGATTGAACGTTTTTTGAAATAGAATAGGAGATTGGCTATGGAGAGACTTAAAGAACTTCTTATCGGAGTGAAGGATTCTTAGTATGATTTTGTGGTTGGAGTTTTGAACTATGCAAAAAGAAAAGAGAGTAGCTGTGATGCTATGGTTTTGTTTATTGAAAATCATCCGGAGGCATTGTCGGCCGATATATTGGAATACATGATAAAAAGAGAAGATTATTATGATCATGCAGAGCGTATTGCTGGAGTTACATATACCGACTCGGTAGAACACACAGGCGTTACGTTGGTGTGTTGATCCGGATATAAAGAGATAGCTTGACTTGGGTAAGCCATGAGATTGAGAAAATGATGGAAGAGAAGATTTGTTGGAAATGAGGTATGGTGATGACAATTTCGGAAAATATTTTTGAGTTATTAAAAAAACGCGGCATGAGCCAGAAGACGTTCTCTGAGCGTACGGGCATAGCACAGAGCACCATAAGTGACTGGAAGAGGAAAAAGACGAATCCGGTGAGCGAGAAAATACTGATCATCTGTGAGGTCCTAAACGTGACACCGTATGAGCTTCTGGGCTGTACGGATGGACGGGGGTTAAGGAGCAGACCTTCAGATCTGATAGTTATAGATAAAAACTCCGAACACGGTGAGGTAATATGCGAGTTCCTTTCTATGGATCCCAGCATGCAGGAGAGGATGATAGGGTATATGAAGGCACTGCAGGAGATGATGGTAAAACGAGAAGCTGATAAAACCTGAAAAACGGCCTAAAGGAGAGGCGCGTGTAAGTGTCGTTTATCAACAGATGAAATGTGGGACAGTCCGCAATGGACTGTCCCGTTTTGTTTATGCTGTAGGGTATGATCTTCTTTTGGTGAGG
>CADBOX010000451.1 GCA_902796415.1 uncultured Lachnospiraceae bacterium | reverse complement strand
TGACGGAATTGTCTATTCCGTAGCTGCTGCCATAGGATTTGCTGCCTTTGAGAACGTTATGTATGTTTTTGACGGTGGATTGGCAACAGCATTGGCAAGGGCTATCACTGCTATTCCCGGTCATACTATTTTCGGTATCTTTATGGGTATGCATCTTGGTATTGCAAAATATGAGGAAATACGTGGCAATCATTCCAATGCTTCCCGCCATAAGAGATTGGCTTTACTAGTTCCTATGGTACTCCATGGCCTCTATGATTTTATCTGTTCCTTAAACAGTGAAGTCGGTCTGGTGATTTTCTTCGTGGGTCTTATTATTCTTGACATTATCGCAATTCGAAATGTGAAGGCATTCGGATATAACGATACGCCAATCTATTAGAAGGAGAAAAATATATGGAGATTAACACAGATTTTACCCGGTCTGTCACAGCAGTAGTTTTTCGGGAAGGAAAGGTATTACTGGGGAGGCATACCTATGGAAACGGAAAAGGTCTTCTGATCGTTCCCGGAGGATATATTAAGAATGGGGAGGATCCCAGAGAAGCCGTAAAAAGGGAATACCTGGAAGAGACAGGTGTTGTGATAGAACCAGAGGAAGTGATTGGCATTCGTTTTCGAAAAAATGACTGGTATGTTGCTTTCTCGGCAAATTATATCTCCGGAGAAGCACGCTCCGATGAGGATGAAAATGACCTTGTTGTATGGATGGATATTGATGAAGCACTACAAAGGGAAGACGTTCCGGGACTTACCAAGGAACTGATCCTCGCCAATCAGAGGAAAGAGAAGGGTTTTGTAGAGCATGATTACGATCCTTTAAAAGAAATCGGGGTATTGTACGGTGTCGATTTGGAGAGTAAATAACTGTTATTTGAGCTCAAAACACATTTTTTAGTAATTATATCCAAAATATAGTAAGAAAAGCTTAATAATTTCGTCAAAATGATGAAAAAACTGTAGATTCTCTCAATCAGTTGTGATATGATAAAAAAGCGCAGTCATTATTTGTAAAAAAGCTGTGATCAGAGAAACTGAGAAGGGAGAACAAGTATGAAGAACCGCTGTACGTTTATTTCTAAAATTAATCTGAAGCTACTTATTTCAGTATGTTTTATGGTGTTGCTCCTTTCAGTTACCATAACCCCCGTGACAGCAGCTTCTGCTAAGATCAGATTGGATCGAAATGTCTGCACGGTGAAAAAGGGAAAAAGCATTCGCTTACATGCCCATATTCTGAAGAAGAAATATAAGAAAAGAAAGATCATATGGTCTTCCACTAAAAAAAGTGTAGCTACAGTATCAAAAAAAGGCGTGATCTCTGGAAAAAGGAATGGTAAAACAACTATAACTGCCAGGATCAAAGGGACGAAATTCAAGGCGAAGTGTAGTCTGACAGTTGTAATTCCTGTCAAAAAGATTGAGGTGAATACTCCAAGGATGGTGCTCTTTGTGGGGGAGAAAAATCGGATTTCTGCCCGGGTTAATCCCTCGAATGCCACGATAGGCAAGTTGGAGTTTATCTCATCAGCCCCCGATATCGTCAGTGTAATCGGTGAAGGAAACCTCACTGCAGTGGCTCCCGGAGAAGCTGAGATTACTGTCAGATCCACGGATGGAACAGGTGTATATTCGGTTGTAAAGGTTATTGTTAATGATATTGTAGATACAAGTCTTACTTCTTCCGGTGTAAATTCAACTATAATAAATATGATGAATCTGATTGAAGGATATTCCGCTTTCATCAAACAGTACGGAAGCTTATGTTATAAGAATGGAAATAATCCTGTTCTGACCTATGAAGCAGCTAAAGCCAAAGCAGAATCCAATATCAGGATACCGCTGAATTGTGCTTCGCCGGCTAACTGGGTATTATATGAACTTGGGTTTATGCCTAAGGGGCAGATCTACGGTACACCGAATGGTTTTGTTATTACCAGCACAGAATCCAGAGCCATCATTGAGAGTAATGCGGATTTCATCAAAGCGGGGGATGGAATAGGCTCTTGTGTTCAGGATGCCTCCGATTCCGGTGCATTATATTACGGGGATATTCTTGCAATCAGCATCGGTGGAATAAACCACACTGTAGTTTATGCAGGGCGATCCGAAGAAGGGCATGCCCTGGTTTATGAAGCTGGTGGAATTGCACAAAGCATCGGGTATTCAGTCTGTGGCTGTGGACCTATCGATTATTGTAAATCCAGTTATTCCAGATATGCTATCACCGAGATTATAAGATTTCGTTGATAAAGAAGATGGATCAGTCATTGATCAGTTAAAGAATAATACTTTTAAAAAGGAAACTATGTACATTGATATATGGTTTTCTTTTTTATTTCAGAAATATCGATAATAATAGATATATTGTAATGATATTCATAAAATATTTTGGTAGAAAACGGAAATTAATACTTGATTCCATAAATAATTTATTGTATAATGTGAGAAGTCACTCTCCAAGGGTACTTGTATTTCCGAGAGTTGACATACGCATCTTGATAACTGAATAACAAAACAACCTTGAACGTTCAATTCATACAAAGCGTAAGC
>CADBOX010000450.1 GCA_902796415.1 uncultured Lachnospiraceae bacterium | reverse complement strand
TCTCTTGAATTTATCCATGAAGTGGAAGCAGACCCGGACAGAGACTTTATCTTTTTTACCAACAACGCATCCAGGGTACCTTCCGTCTATGTGGAGAAGCTGGCAAAGATGGGTATCTATGTGGATGAGAGCAAAGTAGTTACCGCCGGCGATGTGTGCGCAGAATTTCTGAAAGTGAACTATCCCGGAGCTAAGATTTATCTGAACGGAACACCGGTTCTCGAGGAGAACTGGAAAGCAAAAGGGCTGAACCTGGTGGAAGAGGATCCGGACGTATGTGTCCAGAGTTTTGATACTACCCTCACTTACCACAAACTGGATCGGATCTGTCATTATATCCGTAATGGAGTTCCGTTTATCGCCACTCACATGGACACAAACTGTCCTACGGATTACGGATTTATGCCTGACTGTGGTGCTATGTGCAGCCTGATTACTGATTCCACCGGCGTGAAGCCAAGATTCCTTGGTAAACCGTGGAAAGAGACCGTTGATATGATCACGGAGATCACCGGATATAAACCGGAAGAGATGGCATTTGTAGGAGATCGTCTCTACACAGATGTCAGGACCGGCGTAGATAACGGATGTAAAGGCTTCCTGGTTCTTACCGGGGAGGCAGATATGCAGACTGTGGCAGAGTCCGATGTAGTGCCCACCTGCATCTATGATTCTCTCAACGAGATGAGAAAGTATTTATAAGACCAGAAAGGAGATATGATATGAAAATCGTATTTGGATGTGACCCTAACGCAACAGAATTTAAATTACACCTGATGGAGTTCGTGAAAGGCCTTGGCCATGAAGTGGCTGATTTCGGAAGTGATGATCCTATCTACGCCAATGTTGCAATCAAATGTGCGCAGGCAGTCGCAGCAGGCGAATATGACAGGGCTATCGTGGTATGCGGTACCGGTATCGGCGTATCCATTGCAGCCAACAAGGTAAAAGGTGCTTACGCAGCTTGTATCCATGATGTATATCAGGCACAGAGAGCCGCCCTTTCCAACAATGCCAATGTTATCACCATGGGTTCTCAGGTAATCGGAGAGAAGCTGGCAGAATGTATGGTTGCAGAATACCTTTCCTGTACTTATGATCCTAACAGCAGATCCAAAGACAAGGTGCAGAGAATCGTAGATTTCGAAAACGAATAAGATTTCGTGGTAGTTTGTTACAGTAATCTACGTCTTGACATACAGCCAAGACAGATTTATCAGGAGGTGCAGATATGAAGTTTTTTATCGATACAGCCAATGTGGATGACATCAGAAAAGCCAACGATATGGGCGTGATCTGTGGTGTGACTACCAATCCGTCCCTCATTGCGAAGGAAGGCAGAGATTTCAATGAGGTAATTCAGGAGATCGCTTCCATCGTGGACGGTCCCATCAGCGGTGAAGTGAAAGCTACCACAACCGATGCGGAAGGCATGATCGCCGAGGGCAGAGAGATCGCTGCGATCCATCCTAACATGGTGGTAAAGATTCCTATGACGGTGGAAGGACTGAAAGCGACGAAGGCTCTGTCCGCCGAAGGAATCAAAACGAATGTTACACTGATATTTAATGCCAACCAGGCCCTCCTTGCTGCCAGAGCCGGTGCAACTTACGTATCTCCTTTCCTTGGAAGATTGGATGACATCAATGTGCGTGGCGTAGATCTGATCCGTGAGATCGCAGATATCTTTGATATCGCCGGGATCGACACAGAGATTATCGCTGCAAGTGTACGTAATCCGATTCATGTGACGGACTGTGCATTGGCAGGTGCGGATATCGCAACAGTACCATATAAGGTGATTGAACAGATGACAAAACATCCTCTGACGGATGCCGGCATTGAGAAATTCAAGGCTGACTATATCGCTGTGTTTGGGGAATAGACTGTTACCCTGACGTGGATTAGCTATTGATATAACATATTTTCAGGAGGAATCATGAATAAATTAGAACTTCAGAAGATGGCAAATGAGATAAGAAAGGGGATCATTGACGGTGTGCATGCCGCAAAGGCAGGACACCCCGGCGGTTCTCTGTCCGCCACAGAGGTGTTTACCTATCTCTACTTTGAAGAAATGAATATCGACCCCAAGGATCCCAAGAATCCGAACAGGGACCGCTTTGTATTATCAAAAGGCCACACAGCTCCCGGATTGTATTCCACACTGGCTCACAGAGGATATTTTCCGGTGGAAGACCTTCTGACCCTTCGTAAAATCGGATCCCACCTTCAGGGACATCCATGTATTGCCCATACTCCCGGCATAGATATGTCCAGCGGTTCTCTGGGACAGGGAATCTCAGCAGCTGTAGGTATGGCATTAGGTGCAAAACACCAGAAGAAAGATTTCAGAGTTTACACTCTTCTTGGTGACGGTGAGATTCAGGAAGGCCAGGTGTGGGAAGCTGCTATGTTTGCTGCTGCCAAGAACCTGGATAACCTTGTGGTGATTGTTGATAACAACGGCCTTCAGATTGATGGAAATATCGCTGAGGTCAATTCCCCCTATCCCATCGATAAAAAATTCGAAGCGTTCAATTTCCATGTGATCAATGT
>CADBOX010000449.1 GCA_902796415.1 uncultured Lachnospiraceae bacterium | reverse complement strand
GCCTTCTGAACGATACGATTGTAACGTTCTGCCTGATCTGCCATCATACAGCGACCGTCAAAGGCAAAGACCATGCCCTTCTCCAGATTCTCCTTCAGGTATTCCTCGATGGTAGGAACCCCTTTTTCCCCCATTTTAAACAGAGTGATCCCACTGTCCTGCAGCTGGTTTGCAGCCTGTAAAAAATATCTTCCATCTGTCCAGAGACCGGCCATGTCTTTCATGACAAGCAACGTTCCCGCAGATCCTGTGAACCCGGATACATATGCGCGGCTTTTAAAATAGTCACCCACACATTCAGACCCATGAAAATCGTCCGTGGGAATCAGATAGGCATGGATGTGGAATCTGTCCATCTCTTTTCTCAGTAACCTTAATTGTTCTCTCATAATCTTGCCTCGTTTTATCATGAAAAGAGGGGATATGAACTCCCCCTTTTATTTATCGTTCTTTATTTCTTTATATACCCGTCCGGATTGTTGGACTGCCAATGGTAGGAGTCCGCGCACATTTCCTCGATTCCATACTGCGCCTTCCAGCCCAGCTCCTTCTCTGCTTTGGAAGGATCTGAATAGCAAGTAGCGATGTCACCGGGGCGTCGAGGTTTTATTTCGTACGGGATGTCATGTCCGCAGGCCTTGGCATATGCCTTCACCACATCCATAACACTATAACCGTTACCGGTACCGAGATTATAGATGCTCACGCCCGGTTTCAGATGTTCGATGGCCTTGAGGTGTCCTACTGCCAGGTCAACCACATGGATATAGTCCCTGACACCCGTTCCGTCCGGCGTATCGTAGTCATCTCCGAATATCCCCAGTTTCTCCAGTTTTCCTACTGCCACTTTTGCGATATAAGGCACCAGATTATTTGGAATACCTTTTGGATCTTCTCCGATGAGACCCGATGGATGAGCACCGATGGGATTGAAATAGCGAAGCAGGGTCACATTCCACTCAGGATCGCTGACACACAGGTCTGTGAGAATCTGTTCGATCATCCCCTTGGTCTGGCCATAAGGGTTGGTAATCTGTCCCTTGGGACAATTCTCAGTGATGGGAATCTCCTTCGGATCCCCGTAAACTGTAGCAGAAGAACTGAAAACGATCTTCTTACAGCCTGTCTTACGCATGGCGTCGCATAAATACAAGGTTCCGGTTATGTTGTTGTGATAATACTCCAGTGGTTTGGATACGGATTCGCCCACAGCTTTATATCCGGCAAAATGTATGACCGCTTCCGGTTGTTCTTTTTCAAAGACTTCTTTCAGGAATACCTTATCCAGAAGATCTCCCTCATAGAAAGTAAGTTCCTTCCCCGTGATCTTTTCCACTCGGTCCAGGGCTTCCTGACATGAATTATACAGATTGTCTACCACCACCACTTCATAATCATGGTTTAATAATTCTACACAAGTATGGCTGCCGATATAACCGGCTCCACCTGTCACCAAAATCTTCATTATCTTCCTCCGTTTCCGGGTCTCCCCACTATATCTGGAAGGTCATAATATCTCAATGATATCTATTGTCCTTACTGTAAAGTCCTTATTATCTTAGCATCGGGTATAGAAAAAGTCAATTTACACGGAGTACTACTCGCCCGACATATATTTGGCATAAGCCGCCTTGGCAGTGACCCCTCCGATCCTCCCGATCTTTCCGGACAGGGTACTGATCACGTTTTGAGGCGCATCCAGCACAAGGCTTATGATATTTATTTTTTTCTCCCGATAGGGAATTCCCATCCGCCCGATCACATAGGACGAGTATTCATGAATCACCTGATTCAGTTCTTCCGTCTTCTCCGGATCTTCCACAATGATGGACAATGCAGCGATCCTGTTATCTTTCTTGGTCTCTGTCATATTTTCCGAACCTCCATGGTTCTCCTTATTCCAATATTTCTCAGATTCTGGAAAGTACCGAGTAAGCACTTAACAGATTCTCGGCAGAAGTTCTCCACCGGGGGGAGGGAGCAATGTCTGTGCACCAATCTCAGTAGTGACCACAACCCGGCCCGGCTGGTCCTCCGTCACCTCCCCGATGATGGCAGCCCGGCTGGAAGGTTCCAAGGTGTGCAGAACTTCCACCAGCTCTTCGGCGTACTGTCTGGGAGCGAAGATGACAAGACGTCCTTCACAGGCAAGGTAGAGCGGTTCCAGGCCCAGCATATCACAGACACCTTGCACGCTCTCCTGCACCGGTATTTTCTCCCGGTCCAAGAGGATTCCCACTTTGCTTTGCTCCGCGATCTCATATAATACTGTTCCCACACCTCCTCGGGTGGCATCCCGTATCACATGGATATCCCGGGTCACACTCAGCATGGACTCCACGCATTCCCACAATGGTGCACAGTCACTGGTCACCTCTGCATCAATGCCCAGATCCTCTCTCGCCAGAAGAATAGTCAATCCATGACGTCCGATATCACCACTTACGATGATGGCGTCCCCGGGACGGGCAGAAAACCCGGAAGTCCGGACTCCTTCCATGAGGGTTCCGATTCCCGTGGTAGTAATGAATACGCCGTCCACCTGGCCTTTCCCGGCGACCTTGGTGTCTCCGGCCACGATACTGACACCTGCCTGTGCCGCTGTCTGCTCCATGGCGGAAGCGATCCTTTCCAGCTTCTCCATGGGGTAACCCTCCTCGATGACAAAGGCACAGGAGAGATACCTGGGTCTGGCACCCATACATGCCAGATCATTGACTGTGCCACAGATAGAGAGTTTTCCGATATTACCCCCCGGAAATTCCTGGGGAGAAACGATGAATCCATCCGTGGTAAATGCAATCTTCTCTGCATCCAGCGAGAGAACCGCCGCATCATCACTGGTGAGATCCGGATTGGAAAAATGTTTTTTAAAAACCTGATTGATCAGTTCATTTGTCTGCTTTCCTCCTGCGCCATGGGCAAGAGTCACTGTTTTATCCATAGTACTGTCCTTTCTTTTATCGACTCCCATAATTGTAATAGGCTGAACAGGCACCTTCTCCGCTGACCATACAGGCACCTACGGGATGGAGAGGGTTGCAGGCCTTTCCGAATAATTTACATTCGGTGGGAAGACATTTTCCCTGAAGGACTTCCCCACAGCGACAGGCAGTAGGAGCGGCCCCCTGCATCTCAGGAATATCGAATTTTATCTCCGCATCCATATCCCGGAATTCTTCCTTCAGTTTCAGGCCGGAACCGGGGATTACGCCCAGCCCCCTCCATTCGGTGTCGCATTCTTCCATCCACTGTTCCATAAGTTTTCTGGCACCGGGACTTCCATCCTGCTTAACCACCCGCTCGTAACAGTTTTCAAAAAAAGGTTCTCCCTGGGAATATCGTTTCAATATGGTGGCGATAGCATGGACGATGTCCTCAGCCGTAAAACCGGCAACCACCCCGCTGACACCTTCCCGGGCCAGTTCCCGGCAGGTATCCGTACCCATGATGGCGTTGACATGTCCCGGATATAGATAGACATCCACACTGTCCTTAAGCGCCCGGTAAGCAGAAGGCATGGTTTTGTTGGCCACCAGCAGGGAAAAATTGGAAATCCCTGCTTCTTCTGCTTTTTTCGCCGCAAGGCAGGAAGCCGGTGTGGTGGTCTCAAAGCCGACGGAGAGGAATACCACTTCTTCCTCCGGATGTTCTATGGCATAATCTGAAGCATCCAGGGGAGAATACACAATCTGGATCTTTGCCCCTTTAGCCCTGGCATCGGCCAGACTTCCATGGGATCCGGGAACCCGGACCAGATCACCGAAGGTACAGATCGTCACCTGTTTGTCCAATGCCAGATAGATGGCTTTATCAATATAATCCACCGGTGTCACACACACAGGACATCCCGGACCGGATATCAATGTGACCTGGGGAGGAAGAATCTGCCTTACCCCCAGCTTGAAGATCTCATGAGTGTGTGTTCCACATACTTCCATAATCCGGACAGGAGGCCCGTCATATGAGCGGATTTCATTCAATTCTTCTGTTTTTTGTTTTTCTCTTTTGCTCATGATTCAATCAGTCATCCTCTTCTTCCGTTATCTTGGCGATGGCGATCCCTGCATGGACCATCACATAATCGCCGGGTTCCAGATCATCGATCAGCTCTGCGGAGATCTCCCTCTTTGCACCATGGGCATCTACCACAGCCATTCCATCTTTCATGGTGAGTATCTTAGCCGGTAATCCAACACACATTTTATCTTCCTCCTGTCTATCAAATAATCTATCTGTTTATGTTCTCAGCAAAATCTTATCTGTTTTTATGTTGAAGCGCATACATGGCGGCCACCGCCTGCCCCACACAGATTCCCCCGTCATTGGGCGGGAGCATGGAGTGGGTATAAACTCGGAATCCTTCTTTGGCAAGGCCCTCCACCGTCTCCTCCAAAAGCAAGGTATTCTGATAGACTCCCCCGCTTAAAGCTACTGCATTCCATCCTCTTTCCTCGCGCACCCTGCAACAGCACTCCACGGTCAGATCAGCCAGTATCCTGTGGAAACAAAGTGCCAGCATGTCGGAAGCTTCCCCTTGAAGGAATGCTTCCGTCAGTTCCCGGAACAGATGGTCTGTAGGGAGAATCCATCGATCATCTGTTTTCAACCAGGTTTTTTCAGCCAAGCGGTCTGACAGAGATTCATAGCATTCCCACTCCTGGACATCACGGTTCTGAACATTTTTTAAAGCGCGCAAGGCGGCATATTGTAATGCACAGGAGGCATCTCCCTCATAGGTTGACACTCTGCAGATTCCAAGTAATGCACTCACCGCATCAAACAATCTGCCGGCGCTGGTGGAAGTCACGGTATTGATCTTTCTTGCAGCCATCTTCATGAGAGTAGATGCTCCCCTGGCATCACACAGATTTAAGTCCTGGGATAGCATGATTGCCTGATTATCCCCATAGCAATCCTTCAGCATACTGACGGCATTACGCCATCCCTCCACGGCAGAAAGATCGCCTCCTACCTGATCAAAAGGACATATGGAGGCAACTCTTTCAAATCCTCCATAGTCAGCTGCCAGAATCTCCCCTCCCCAGATGGTTCCGTCCGTTCCATAACCGGTACCATCATAAGAGACACCTATGACCGGCCCGTCCACATCATTTTCCAGCATACAGGATAAGATGTGGGCATAATGATGTTGTACTTCTACCACAGGAAGACCCAGAGTCTTGGCAAAAGCCGAAGTATTATAAGCGGGATGAAGGTCACATGCCACCATCTGAGGACTGGCTTCAAGCAGTTCCTCCATCCTCCGGACTGATTCTTCCAAGGCTTTCACTGTCCTGACATCCCCCATGTCCCCGAGATAGGGAGATGGGTAATAAAGCTGGTTTTTCACCAGGCAGAAAGTGTTTTTTAATTCTCCGCCGATAGCCAGAACCTCACCCTTCCAGTTCATGTGGGACGAGAAGGGCAGAGGGGCATATCCACGGGACCTGCGGATCATATATGGACGGTCTCCCTCATAATCCAGTACAGTGTCATCTGCCCTCAGACGGATCAGTCTGTTGTGAGACAGGATGTGATCACATAAAGATCCCAACTCCCTCTGTGCGTCTTCATCATCTCTGCAGATGGGGGCTCCGGAAGTATTGGCACTGGTCATGACCAGACAATCCGGCATGGTCAGACCGTCCGGATAATCAAACAAAAGCAGATGAATCGGGGCATAGGGGAGCATGACCCCCAGCTTGGGATTTCCCGGGGCGGCCGATTCCGCCACCATCCCACCTTTCTTTCTCTCCAGAAGGAGAATCGGTTTCTGATGTCCGTCCAGCACTTCTTTCTGGGCCTGGGTTACCTGACATTCCCGCAGTACGGTATCCAGGTTTCTCATCATGATCGCAAAAGGCTTTACAGGCCGTTTCTTTCTTCTTCGGAGCAAGGCAACCGCCTCCTCACTGGTGGCATCACAGCACAGATGAAAGCCGCCGATTCCTTTAATGGCAACGATTTTCCCCTGGCAGATGGCCTGCCTGATGAGAAAAATGGCCTCCGACCCTCTGATATCCTCGCCCAGGAGATAGACCTCCGGCCCGCAATCGTTGCAGCAGACCGGCTGGGCGTCATATCTTCTGGAAGCAGGGTTATAGTACTCTTCCTCACAGGTCTCACACATGGGAAAAGATGCCATGCTTGTTCTCACCCTGTCATAGGGCATAGCATCCAGTATGGTGAGTCTGGGGCCACAGCAGGTACAGTTGATAAAGGGATGCAGATACCTGCGGTTACCTGGATCAAATATTTCTTTCTTACATTTATCACATATGGCAATGTCCGGTGATACAAAGATATCCCCTTGAATCTTCTCACTCTCCACGATGGAGAATCCTTCATACTCCCTGTCTTTCTCATCCTCCAGAACCTGGATATCCATCTTCAGGATCACTGCCCGCTCCGGCGGGGCTTCTTCCACGGCTCTGAGAAACGCTTCCACCGAATTCTCAGGACCATGAGCGATGATTTCCACAAAGGGACCTTTGTTGCACACGCTGCCTTCCACCTTATATGCATCGGCATGTCGCGCTACCGTGGGGCGGAAACCCACCCCCTGGACAATCCCATATACTCTTGCCAGTTTAGTAATCATAGGCAGCATCCTCATATAACAAAGCCCAGAGGTTTTCCGGAGATGGCAAAATGATTCAGGGCAATAAATTCTCCCTGATAGCCCGGGATTGCCTGACTCAGATGCTGGTCACCGATGATCACATCATATTCCCCTTCTTCCGCAAGCCGTATCCATTGATCTTCTTCCAGCAAGGGAATATCCCAGGGTTCTCTCAGCTCCTTATCCATCTCGAACCAGCTTGCCAGCTGGATCATGGCCTTGGTATGCTTTCTTAATTCCTCCCTCAGACTATGGGCCAGAACCTGCTGATGTACAATCAGAATCTTCTTCACATCCATATCCGCAGAAAGTATTGCCCTCATATGATCCATAAATCCATCAAATCCCTCAATCTGATCCAGGGGATAACCCACCTCATATGGGGTGCCGAATCTTCTGGCCAGATATCGGGCAGCCTTTAATCCGCTGGGCGCCACCACAAGATTCTTTATGACACTGCCCGCAGACTTTATCTCATCAACGCCGGATCCCATCCCATAGCAATGATAAATCCCCGGGCCTCCAAAATGCAGACCCTCCTTAGGTACATCAAAAGGAGTGGCACCGATCACACCGTAGTGCCCCGGCTCCATACCGTAAGTATTCTCCGTGAATGACCGGAATAAGGCCAGCCAGGCCTTCTCACATCCCACATCATAGTAGTGAACCCCGTCCGTATCCAGTGCCAGGGCAGGAATTCCGGTCTCCACCTCAATCATTCGTTTCAAAGCTTTATAGTCCGTACCGATCACAGCCGGTACCGGCGTTCCGATCAATGCGACGAATTTACCCTCTATCTGTCTGCTCACGTCCTTGATCTTAGAGATCAGACGGTCATCTCTACCCAGGATGGCATCCATATCCCGCAGTCCTGCGCTAAAGATAGCACTGCGTTTTTCAAACCAGCGCGGTTCATCAAAACCACAGATATTGCCGGCACAGCCCCCCGCATCAATGATGATGATCAGGCCATCCAGCTCACAGAAAACAGCGGTAGAACCGGATTGATCCGGGGCAAAAGGTGAGAGAAATTTCCATAATCCTTTCATTTCCTTTTCTCCCTCCTTTATTCTTTCTCTTTCCCGCCAAGGGCTTTCTCACATTCCGCAAAGAAATGTCGTAATCCTGCATAGCCAAAAGGCTGGATATCCTTGCTCCATTCAACCTTGGCCGCCCGGGGATAATAGTATCCCGCATCTTTTCCCACCACGATATCCACTTCCGAATCAAATGAATCATAATAGATCATCGTGGGTTCCAGGTTGGAATAAATCCTGGTGTCCGGACTGAGAGACGCTATCTTTCTCAGATACACGAAATCCGTTTCCCCTGGATTCGCGAATATCTCAGCCACGGAAAATCCATATTGCAACAATGCCAGAGACAGCTCGAAAGCGTTGGCATTACACCCTTCCCCCACGGAGAAGGTCAAAGTCTTATATTTAGATTTAAATTCTTCGATATGTTTCAGAGTCTCCTCATAATAGGCGCTGTCATCGATACTGACACCCAGGGCACCGCCAAAGAGACTGTATTGTTTCCGGATCTTATCAATCTGGAAGACCCGGGTCAGCTCTATGGATGGCAGTCCTAACCGTTTCTGTAGATCCGCTGCTGCGTATCTTGCCTCAGGATTCAGCACGATATTAAAATTGGCATTCCCCATCTCCATATATTCTCCAAAATCCTTGCAGCGGGAGATCTCATTTATCTTCCGGATTCCCAGGCTTCTCAGAATGGGATACAGCTCACAATCATCATCCAGATGATCAAAATTGCCCAGGAGATTCACCATGTCCTGCCGTACGTTTTCTCTTTTCAAAAGGGAATAGATTGATTGCCGTACATGAACCATAGGGGGCTTTCTGCCTTCCCTGGTCAAAGCGTACATATAGCAGGGGAGCACCGGAACCGGAACCCGGTCTTCCGCCTTTTTACAGACCCTCTCCATATCGGTTCCAAGCAAGGCATCCACACAGGTGATGCAGATCATCACCACAGAGGGTTTGATCTCCAGACAGTCATATACCTCCTGCACAGCCTGGGGGATCTTCCTAAGGTGCCTGCCTGTCACAATATCCGTCTCATCCAGAGTGAGAAAGAAAAAACGGTTCCGGTATTCTTCGTATTCCGTAAGAATGGTGGTATTCCGTCCACAACAGGCCGGTGAAACCAGCAGCATCACAGAACCGGGTATCGATAATCCCGCCCTCTTTACTCCATAACCCTGGGCACCGGGTGAATTAAAAGCCAGAGTGGCCGGAGAACTGTAGATGAGATGTGTGTTAGATACCAGCTCTTTCGGAATCTTCTCTTTCCCCAGAGCAGCCAGTTCTCCCGCAGAGATATTGTAAGCCTGTTTTTTTGTCACCATGTTCCTGCTTCCTCCTCTTCCTCCGGTATCTGCAGGAGTTCCTCGGCCAGTTTCAGAAAGCATTGGCTTACCTGGCAGTCGGGATCACCCTCTATCACTGTCTTTCCCTGGTCTTCGTATCGATTGATCTCATTGCTGCGGGGTATCTCCCCCACAATGTAAAGCCCTGCGGATTCTGCAAAATTCTTCACCTTCTCCGTCTCATTTTCCACATTTCGATGATTGAGAATAATGCCATGAACCTTGGCATAACTTCGGTCCTCAAAATTCTTCACCGCAGTGTTGATGTTGCCTGCGGCATAGAGAGCCATCTTTTCTCCGGAAGTGACGATGAGAACCCGGCTGGCATAACCTTCCCGGATTGGGGCGGCAAAGCCTCCGCAAACGACATCCCCCAGCACATCATAGAGAACCACATCCGGTTGATATGTCTCAAACAATTCCAGATCCTCCAGGAGGGAGAAGGTTGCGATGATCCCTCTTCCGGCACAGCCGAGACCCGGTGTGGGGCCCCCTGTCTCTATGCAAAGCACATCTTTAAATCCTGTCTTGGAAATCTCCTCTATGCTTTCCGGATCCCGGTCATATTCCCTGAGATAATTCATCACAGGGAGAGGAGGTTCCCCTCCGCACAGATTGATGGTGGAATCAGCCTTGGGATCGCAGCCAATCTGTATCACACGCTTTCCAAGATATGCAAAGGAAGCAGCCAGATTGCTGGTCACTGTGGATTTCCCGATTCCTCCTTTTCCGTATATCGCTATCTTAATCATAAAAAATACTCCCTTATCCAACCAGTATAAGGCAGGATCAGGGAGTGATACCACAGTATAATACTATATGGATACACAACAATTCCTGCTCGGTAAACCTTGCCCTCATGGTTGAACATCATGGCATTCCTGCCACTTTATTATCTTTGTAATCTGAGATTCCATTTCTTCTCTTTCTTTCAGAGTCCGACGGGAGTCTTCCGGTCAGAGAAAACGTACTGTCTGCGTACACTATATAGATGGTAACATAGTCTCCGATGAAACACAATGGGTTAAATAATCTCCTCCCCGAGGAAAGCTGCCATCTCCTTCAGTAGTTTGGAAATCTTGCCATCAAAATCCGAATCATTTCCTATTATGGACAGATGAGGATGGTTCTCCCATGCAGCAAGCAGCCTGTTATCCACTTCTATGGCTTCTTCCACGGTCTCGATCCTGGCGGCATTATTATCCAGTGTATAGTACTCTTCAGCACCTTTTGCCGCTGTCACAAGATGGAATATCGCATCATAACGGTTTGTCATCTCCTCTTCCGAGGAGTAATAATCTGCAAGCACTGCGAATTCTTCCGCCGGCAGATAGGCTTTATTATCCATCATCCCCCGGTCATACAGGATGAGGATCTTATCATGGGGCATCTTCACTGCCGCTTCCCGGAAAATCCCTTCCTTGGTCAATTGCAGCCTCATCTGATACCGCTGATATTCAAAAGGAGATACACAGGTCCAGGGGGCAACCCCGCCGGAAATCAATTCAGTCGCTGTCTCAGGAACAATCAAAACACAGTAACCAAGTGACGAAAAAGTCTTCTTGATTTCATTCAGCCCTGTTGTTTTTCCCCCACAGGGGCCACCGGTGATTACAATATTTGTGATCTTCATATCTGCACCTTTCCTTTTCGATTTATACTTCCTAAGCATATTCTATCAAATCGAAATTCATTTTCAAGAGGTAAAAAAACCAGGTTTCCATGTGCCTGCGCACTTTGGAAACCTGGCGGTCGATTAGTCAGTCAGTATTCAGTTGAATCTGAAGCAAAGCTCAGTCCTCGTCGCCAAGGAAATAATGACCCAGGGCATCTGCTGCCTTGATTGCTGCAGCAACTGATTCCGGAGTTACTTCAAATGGCATGTTATGTAAGGTGTCATTGTCTGCACAGGCAAGTTCTGCTACAGCCATACACTTCTCGTCAGTCACTTCCTCGACACCGAGCTCCTTCATCGTGACAGGCAGTCCAACTTCGATACAGAAATCAATGATTTCCGCCAGTTCTTCTTCCGGCATATCCTCGAGAACAAGCTGTACTAAAGTACCGAATGCTACCTTCTCACCATGATACATGTGATGGCATTCTTCCAGTACCGTCAGACCATTGTGGATGGCATGAGCACCTGCAAGACCGGCACTCTCGAACCCGATTCCGGAAAGGAGGGTGTTTGCCTCGATGATCTTCTCAACAGCAGGAGTACATACACCGGCATCCAAAGCAATCTTAGCCTTAACGCCTTCTGCCATCAGAGTGTCGAAACATAACTGAGCGATCGCCATGGAAGCCTCTGTAGCCTTTCCTCCTGCACAGGAAGTTGCATCACTCTGCTTACAAGCTCTTGCCTCAAAATAAGTAGCCAAAGCATCACCGATACCGGATACGGTTAGACGGGTCGGGGATTTCACGATAATATCTGTATCCATCATTACAAGATTCGGATTGGCCGGAAGGAAAAGATACTCTTCAAATACTCCCTCGTCCGTGTAGATAACGGATAAGGCACTACAAGGAGCATCTGTGGAAGCAATCGTAGGAACTACAAACACCTGATTACCTGTCTTGTAAGCTACAGCCTTGGCAGTATCAAAGATCTTACCGCCGCCTACACCGATCACAAGATCACAACCTTTTTCCCCAACGATTTCCACAAGACGGTTGATCTCTTTCCAGGAACATTCTCCGTTAAAGAATTCAAAATCAATGTCACAGTCAACTTCTTTAAAACTGTCTTCGATCAGCTGTCCAAATCTCTTATGTCCGCCTTTGCTGATGAGGATGAGGGCTTTTTTCCCTGCATTTGCTGCATAGCTACCCAGATTCTTCATCTCACCTGCGCCCTGAATATACCTTGACGGTGCAATTAAAATTTTAGTTCCCATAGTAACCTCCCTTTTTTCGAAGCATAGTAACTACATATCCCCAAAATGGGCATAATAGTCACAAAATCTAATAGATACACTAAAATTTTATTAAAATCACACAAAAGAGTCAAGATAATTACTCTTATTTTCGTATCAATTTTTGTTCTATTCTAATCTTATATATGTAAACACTATATTTTCTTGTCCTGTTCTGTCAAGGGTTATTCATAATAACCTGCCAGGTCCCATGGTGTAACAATACCCTGTAATCGTTCGGTTTCCTTTCCGTTCTGCGTGAGGAAAACCATACCGATTCTGGCGCCTTGATCCAGGGCTTTATGAAAGAGGTTGGATATATCCGAGATCAGAGCATTCTTTGCAGCAAATGCATATTGTTCCCTCTGATGGTTCTCTATGATAAGGTAGGTATAGATATCTTTCAGTTTCAAAGTATCCGGAATATGAAAGTTTCTCTCCTGGACTATATAATGCACGATGGATTTCTCACTGAGAACACCCTTAACCACTCCGTCTTCCAGGATAGGCACATTTCCGAAAGAACATTCATTCATCTCTCTCAAAGTCTGGATCACACCATCCTCAAATGTTTTGTAAAAGGTCTTCTCCACAGGTACCGCAATATCCATGATCACAGGTGGCATCTCAAGCCTGTCCTTGACTGTCTTCAGCAGATGGATCATCTCGTCGCTGGGTTCCACACTGTACCGGGCATTCAGTTTGGGTTTGTGTGACAGAAGATTCCTCACTTCCCTGCAATACTGCAATTCATTTACGATCTTCTTAAACTCTCTTCTGCCGGTCAGATAGTGTATGGTGGATTCCCAGTTCTCCAGATTATATTTTTCCCGGATTATGTATTCCAGGTCTTTATAATGATCCAGAAAAATCTCAGCATTTGTTCTTTCCATATTTATGTTCCTCCTAAGAAATAATCTCACAAAAGGATCTTTTTTAAATATTAACAAAAAAAACCCCGGAAAACAATATTCCGGGGTGTGAGTATTGACTCTCTTAACGCTTGGAGAACTG
>CADBOX010000448.1 GCA_902796415.1 uncultured Lachnospiraceae bacterium | reverse complement strand
TTTATGCAGACAGCCAATGTGGCAGTTCCAAAAGGAGCAGCGATAAAGAAAACCAGGATGATTAATATCTCTGCAGTTGCAACAGCGATACTTAATGCAGATCCCCCCATAAAAGGGATCATATCCTGGCGTGGAGGCCTGGTGTCTCAACAGCCTTACGTAGATCACACAATAGAAGCCATAAAGCAGCTGGATATGTTCGTGGTTATCGAGCAATTTATGACCGATGATACAGACTGGGCGGACCTGGTCCTGCCGGCTTGCCATTTCCTCGAACAGTATGGTCTCCACACCTCTTACTGGCATCACTATAACCAAATTCTGGTTCCGGTCTGCCAGCCCTACTATGAAGCTGTTCCCGATGTTGAGATCTTTGAGGAACTTGGACGCAGATTAGGATATGAAGAGTATTTTCCCAGATATCGCAATGGAATAGATTACATCCGAATGTTAATCGGAATGAATACAGATGTGGATGCGGCTATTTCGCCCAGGGGACCTGCATTGGTCAGTGAAGAATGGGCCCCCGCCATACCCTATAAAGACGGAAAATTTAATACCCCCTCCGGTAAATTTGAATTCTACTCTTCTATTATGGAAGAAAGAGGAAAGAAACATCCTGGAGACTATTATCCTCTTCCACATTTTATCGAACCGGAAGAAAGTATCAGGCGTACCCCTGACTTAGCTAAGAGATATCCCCTGTGTATTGTGTCACAGCATCCTTCTTTCCGCTGTCACTCCCAATATTATAACCTGCCTTGGATTCAGGAGATTGAAGGACCGGCCAAGCTTCACATCAATGCGGAGGATGCCGCTGCCAGGGGTATCAAAGATGGAGACCGGGTCCGTATCTTTAATGACCGGGGAGAACTAAAGGATATCCTGGCTGCTGTCAGTATCATCGTCAAGCCTGGTGTTGTGGAGCTTAACAGTGGTATGTGGGTCAAACTGGGAGGCAATGTGAACGTCCTTACCTCCCTGAGTCAGGGAGGTCCGAGGGACACCTTAAAAGAAAACGGAATCATGTACGAGTACCAACCCCTCTACGACGGGAATACCACCGGATATTTTAACACTCTGGTACAGGTAGAAAAGATGCAGGAGGTGGATAAAAGATGACAGCAAAAAGAGTACGGCTGATTATTGATGAGAATAAATGTATGGGCTGCTGTGCCTGTGAGATTGCCTGCAAGATGGAATATCAGCTGCCTAAAGGGATCCGATACATCATAATGCGTGAAGAGGAAGATCCTACCCCCATGAAAGAAAAGCTGGTTTTTCATTTTGATCTATGCAGACATTGTGATAACCCGGCCTGCCTGTCAGCCTGCCCCCGGAACGCCATCTTCCGGAGAGAAGACGGTATTGTGCTGGTGGATGAGACATCCTGTGACGGATGCCGGCTCTGTCTGACAGCCTGCCCATGGAGGATCCCCCAGTTTGGAGAGAAAAAAATCATGCAAAAATGCAGTATGTGTGCCACCCGGCTTGATCAGGGTCTGCTTCCGGCTTGTCAGACTGCCTGTCCTGCCGGAGCCATCCGGTTGATTTAGAGAAAAGAGGCTGTCAACGACAGCCTCTTTTCTAATATATATTATATGTCCGATTTCTGTGTCAACAGAAAACTCCGTATCATCAAGATATAGCATACCGTCTTGGGGAGCATAAGCATACCCAGGGCAGGCATGATTCCGGTTCCTACTGTAACCGGAAGATAAAACAGGAAGGAAAACAGGATATACAGCCAGAAAGTTCTGAAAATCCGGTCCTTATTTCGATCCTGATAATAGAGATAGCATATGTAGGCCCCCATCAGGACAAAGGGAATGTTCCTGAGAACCGCCCATGTTATGTTTCCTCCATGGCCGGTCCACCCATTTTGAGGGAACAGACAGATGATAGTCCTTATGGCAGCCAGACCCCAGATCAGAGTGATACCTCTCTGTTTCCTCTCTTTATCATACCTATACATCCAGATATAATACAGCAGAATATAAAATATCGTCACGGTAATGGATGTGACAAATTTTCCTATCCCCAGATAGAAGCTCATGTCCGCCGGCACAAAATAAGCCATCACTCTCGGCAGAAGATGAAATGCATCTCCGACACCCAGGATCAATGCTGCCCATCCCATCAATTTCTGCACACCTTCTTTGGCTCTGTATAAAATCAGACAGCCGCTGATAATCGCGAAGAGAAGATAAGCAATATCGAAGATTGATTCCCCATACTTCATAAATGATCCCCTCTCTTTCTCTATGCCCGATTCTTATTAATCACGATCGGTTCTCCTGAATATAGCGGCAAGTATTGCGCCGGAAATGTTATGCCATACGGAGAATATGGCACCGGGTACGGTTGCCATGGCCAACTGTGGAAAAGCACTTGCTGCTAAAGTGGTGGCAAGCCCTGAATTCTGCATTCCAATCTCGATGGAAATCGCCTTCTTCCTTGGCATATCCATCCTGAATATGACCCCGATCAGGAATCCGCACAGATATCCGAGGAGGTTGTGCAGGATGACGATGACAAATATAATTGCTCCTGTTGACAGAATCTTCTCGCTGTTGTGGGATACCACTGCGGCCACGATAAGGCATATGGCGGTCACCGAAACAGAAGGCAGAGCATCCTTTACTCTTTCCGTGTGTTTCCCCAGAAAATGGTTGATCAATATTCCTAGCCCGATGGGTATAAGAACCACCTGAATAATGGAAAGAAACATAGCTTTCACATCCACATTTACAGAGGTTCGAAGATAGAGGTACGTAAGGGCAGGCGTAAGTATAGGAGCAAGGAGGGTATTAATGCTGGTCATCCCGACGGACATGGCCGTATCTCCCCTGGACAGAAAGGTTATGACATTGCTGGAGGTTCCTCCGGGGCATGTACCTACAAGAATGACTCCCACCAGCAACTCGTCATTTAAGCCGAAGAGCTTGCCAAGTCCGAATGCGAGAGCAGGCATGATCAGAAACTGTGCCAGACAACCGATTATCATGTCTCTCGGTTTGGTGAATAAAACAGCAAAGTCCTCCGCTCTCATCGTGAGTCCCATACCAAACATAACGATCATCAGCAGATAGTTAATCCATCCGGTATCGATCCACAGGCATGTCCCCGGAACAAACAAGGCCAAGGCTGCCACTGCCAGGACGATCACTGCCATATATTTTCCTATAAAATCACTGATCTTCTTCATAATACTCTTTTTCCTTTACATTTTTTATTTCCCTGTTTTGAATAATCTTCCGGATATACCCTGCTTCCGGAGGAACATCATAAGGCCATTCGATCAGTCTCACTTCGTTCTCCTCACATAGCTTCTTTTTTTGCCTGTCCAGTTCCTGTCTCTGAGCTAATGCTTCTTCCCCGCCGAAAAAATCGACCGGGAGGTAATGCTGAATCCCCTGGTACTCAATGGCTGTTCTGAGTGAGGGAATATAGAAGTCCAGGCTCTGCCGGCCAAGCCAGTCCGGCCGATATTGGTAGAGGGTATCCGGATAGAGTTCCCTCACTGCATGAAACAAGGACAGTTCATGCTTCCATTTCGGCTTTATGACCCCTTCCGCTGTCAGCCTGGTCCGAATTTTCGTTCTGGCCATCCTCCAGTTGGTTTTGATACCATCTTTTTCTTCATAGAGGGTCAGATCCGTGTACCACCATTGGAAAAGAGGCATAATAATACGGGTAAGGTTCATGAAAAACTCCAGCTCCGATGAGAAATATCCGCACTCTAAAATGTGGTCAATATTTCGTCTTACATAGACTGTTTTGGAAGGATTATGACAGAAAGGAATCCCCCCTTGGTACTTTGCGAGCCGGTCCGGAAGATAAGGAGACCGCAGGACTGTCCCTTCTTCCCGGAGATGAGTCTGATACCAGGTCAGGGAATAATCATAGAGTGAATATCCCCCAAACAGCTCCTGGGAAGTATTCGTATAGAGCAGGTGATACATGAGGAGGACATCCTCCATGTTCCTCTTGTCAAACACTGCCAGATAATGGACCTTCTCTTCGTCAGGGAAAAGGTTTCTGATCGGGTGGAAGCTATCCGCCCTTTTACATACCTCCGAGACGACAAAAAACTGTGAGACAAAACTTTCCGGAAACAGGAAGCAGGCCTTATGATCCGTGTCAATGTCTGCAAACTGCTCCATGAAAGCTTCCACATAGGAGTTAGCAGGAGAACAGCCGGAGTTCTCAATCATTTTTTTCGTAGCATAACGGTAAGGAAGATCTGACCAGGACAGGCGGATAAGGAACCGGTCATAGCCTTTGGCTATATATTCTTCCCGGAGATCGTCGAAATCCTCCCGGTAGGATTCGTGTTCTTCCAGGAGGTCGTCCAAGGTCGTGAATGTAGTCATCTCATGGTAGCGGGGGTAACGGTCCCACAGCAACTCCAACCGGTCAAAAGAAAAAGAATGTATGGGCTTTTCATGAATCGGAGGATACCCGGCCATTATTACTCTCCCTGCATCAACGTTAATGATCTTCCTGATGT
>CADBOX010000447.1 GCA_902796415.1 uncultured Lachnospiraceae bacterium | reverse complement strand
TACGATTTTATTCAGGCATTCCGGCTCTGCACCGCCGCCTGTTATGAACATTACTTTATTTCTTTTTTCTGTGGGGGTGATCACCAGTGGTCCTCCAAAACCACCGGAACCTTTTTCTACCTTGATTGCTCTGTATTCTGCCATTTTTGTTTTCCTCCTGATCAACGATTCGATTTAGATAATGATTCTTTTCTGATTATGATTTATGATGCATGAACCGGTTTAAACTCACGGCTCAGTTTCTTACCCTGCTGCTTCTCCACATAACGTGTGGTCCATTCGGTTGCCCATCCGGAGATGAAGTTTGCCACAAGACCTACCAGAAGATAGCGAACAGCCAATGGAGTGGTATCCAATCCCAGCTGGCTGATTCCGTTGGCGATACCGAGCCAGATAAATAACTCAGATGCATTGATATGAGGGAAGATACCGTTATTCGTGTGACAGTGATAGGTTACGGATGCATAAAAACAAGGTTTATAGAATTCCGGGAAGAACTTACCCATGGATAAGGCCATGGGATTACCTAACATAAATGCACTGATAAAAGGTAATACCATGTACCGCAGTACCGGGTTGCCTGCACTGACTCTGGCCAGTTTGGCTACTGCTTCGTCTCCAACTAATGCGATAATAGCATTCATCAGGACCAGAAGCATGAGGATGGTGGGAATGATACCTGTGACCCAGCTTACGAACTGTGTCCCGCCCAGTGTGAATAGGTTCATAAATCCAGCTGCTAATTTAACAATAAAATTCATTTTTCTTTTCGCCTTTCTCTTTTTGCCTGTCGGTGATCAGAAGTTACCGGGACTGATATACCGACATTTTGTCTTGGTTTCTCAGATTCCTCTTCTAAGAAGATTCCCCACGGAACGTCCGATTCTTGTGATTGGCGCCGCCGGTTGGTCAACCTCTTCACCTGCCATATATTTGCGGTAGGTCAGACCTGCATCGGCGATGGCTTTTCGAAGGTTTTTATGATTCCTCGGCCCGTCTTCCTCTTTCAGATCTCCGATGTATCTTCCTTCGAATCCATTTAGTGAATGTACTCTTGCCAGGAAGGTGACTCCTTCTAATTTTTTGCCGATACGGATGATTCCTTCTTCATCGATCAGAAACATAACGATGGCCCCGGCATGAAAACCTCCCGATTTTCTTCCTATGGCTACTCTTCCCTGTCTCCTTAGTTTCACGAACTCATCCGAAAAATGTTTCATCTGAACCATACTCAATACTCCCTGGATCAGAAATGCGGCTATGATCACCAGTCCTAGTTTTAATACCTCCATTATGTACCTCCGTTCCGTTTCTTGCTGTCGGGAATCCCTCAGAGGATATTCCCGGTTGTCAGTTGACTTGGTTTCCTAGATCCTTACTTAATGTTGTTTTCTCCGTCCTAACTTAATCTTATCACCCTGCCTCTCATTTGTTCAAAACTTTTATTAAATGTTTTCTTTAAGTTGTGCTCATTATAGCATTGCAAAATTTATATGTCAAGTATTAATTTAAATATTTTATAAAACTTTTTATTTTAGTCTTGACATCAGCCCAGCTTGCTGATATAGTTCAATCATAACTTAGATAAACTTCTTTATAAAAGAAGGCGGTCATTTTATAATATTTAAAAGGAGGAAACAAAAATGGACGCAAGGGAATATATTAAGAAAGAGTACGCAGGGATGTGCACATGTGGCAAAGATCATGATATTAATATAGAGGATATCCGGATCGGGTCAGATATCCTTTCCTGTATTCCGGAACTGGTGAAAAAGCACGGGCATAAGGTTTTCCTGATTGCAGATGTCAACACTTACCAGGCAGCCGGAGAAAAAGCAGTACAGATTCTCACCGATAACGGTATCCCTTTCACTTCCTTTATATATAAGGAAGAAAAGGTGGAGCCGGATGAGAAAGCAGCCGGTTCTGTTCTCATGCATTTCGATGATTCCTGTGACTACATCGTGGTAACCGGTTCCGGAACCCTGAACGATATCGGCAAACTGGTATCCTATGTGACAGGCAGACCCTATATGATCGTGGGAACAGCCCCTTCCATGGATGGTTTTGCATCAGGCACTTCCTCTGTCATCAGAGATGGATTAAAGATTTCCCTGAATACCAAGGCCCCTGTTGCTGTGGTAGCGGATACTTCTATTATGAAGGATGCTCCTCTCCGTCTCCTTCAATCCGGGATTGGAGATATGTTCGCAAAATATATCAGTCTTTGTGAATGGAGGATTTCCAATGTAATCAATGGAGAATACTACTGTTCCAGGATTGCTTCCTTAGTCAGGGATGCTCTCAAACGCTGTGCCGATAACGCCAAAGCTCTCGTGGAGAGAGACGAAGCTGCGGTAACCGCTGTGACAGAAGGCTTAATCTACGCAGGACTTGCCATGGCTATGGCAGGAGTATCCAGACCGGCTTCCGGTATGGAACATTATTTTTCTCATGTTTGGGATATGCGCGGAGAAGAATTTAAAACTCCCGCAGATTATCATGGAATCCAGTGCGGTGTGGCGACCAGAAGCTGCATCCGCATCTATGACGAGATAAAAAATATGACTCCTGATTATGAAAAGGCAAAAAAATATGTGGAGAACTTCTCCTGGGAAGACTGGAAAGAAGAACTGTCCGAATTCCTGGGCAAGAGTGCTGAAGCCATGATAGCTTTAGAGGAGAAAGAACAAAAATATAATCCTGAGACCCACAAAGCCAGATTCGAAATGATTGACAGGCATTGGCAGGAAATTCTTGAAATTATTAAAGAGGAAATTCCGACTCTCAATGAGTACGACCATCTTCTTTCAGAAATTGGCCTGACCGATACCTATGAGGACCTTGGTCATGATAAGGCAGAGATGCGTAAAGCCTTTTACTGCACAAAGGATATCAGGGATAAATATATCGGCAGCCGCCTTCTCTGGGACCTTGGAAGACTTGAGGAGACAGGAGAAAAACTCTTTTGATTAAAAATGAAACTTGACCGGCGATTCATCAGTATAGTATCATCTCTATAAGAAGACCCCTCCAACGAATGCTCTGCATACCGAGGAGGGGTTACAAATATTTATTTAACTACGAGGTAATTATGAAGTCCAGCAACCAGATGAAGATCATACAATTAATGAAACACGGAGAGCAGTATTCCAGACAGGATATAAGTAAACTTTTGGGAATCAGTATGCCCACCGCCCTCCGGAGTATCGATGAATTACTGGAGGCAGGAGTCATCACCGAAGCCGGTTCTCTCTCCTCCACAGGAGGACGAAGGGCAAAAGTATTTGAGCTGAATAAAAACCGAGGTTATATTTTGGCCCTACAGGTTACCAGGAGGCATCTACGTATGGCCCTCACAGACCTTTCCGGAGCGATTCTGCATGTTTTAAAGACAAGGCATGGCTATACCGATGATTTGTCCTGGTATCTGGAAATGGAAAATCTGATTAACGGATTTGTTTCAGACACTCAGATTGATCCGGAAAAAATCATTGGCGCCGGCCTGTCCTTCCCTGGCATCATCGATCAGGAGAAGAATCTTATCCTCCATTCCCATGTTTTTGATATCACAAATATTGATCTGGATCGTTTTTATAAATATATACCTTACCCACTCTATGTAGCAAATGATGCAAACTGTGCCTGCTACGCAGAACAAAACCAGGAAAAAGATTCCTATCTCTACCTTTCCTTGAACGAGTCCGTGGGGGGATCCATCATGTGGAAGCGCAAGCTCATCTCCGGGACACATTGGAGAGCCGGGGAAACAGGGCACGTCATCATCCATCCAAAGGGACGTATCTGTTATTGTGGCAAAGAAGGCTGCGCAGATGCCTATCTCTCTACAGGAGTTCTGCTCACAGAAGACGGTGAACTGGATACTTTTTTTGACAAACTGGACTCTGAAGATCCGGACAGTCTGGCAGTCTGGGATTGCTATCTTGATGACCTGGCCCTCCTTATCTCCAATCTTAATATGCTCCTGGACATGGATATCGTCCTGGGAGGAGATATCGGGGCCCGTATGGATAAATATATTGACGATCTCTGTCTGAGAACAAAAAGATATGATCGTTTCTCCCGGGATGTGGATTATATCTTCCCCTGCTGTTGTAAAGAACATATCTTCCTCACAGGAGCAGCCCTTGGAACAATCGACAGATTTGACGACAGATTACTTATGGATTAATCAGTAGGGAGTAGGGGGTCAGACCCCATAATGGGGTCTGACCCCCTACTAGACCTTCTGACAGATACACTAGGTGGTGAATTATGAATCGATTGAAGAGTATTATTTCGCGTTTAAAGAACCTGATCACGCGGGGAATTGAAATATTTCAGAGAAACAACATGACAGTCTATTCAGGTAATGCAACGCTGTTTATCGTCACAGCAATATTTCCGTTCATCATGCTGATCATATCCATTGTGAATCTGCTTCCGGGATATTCGACCAAAGATGTGGCAGCTGTATTGTTTCAGATTCTTCCGGACCTGGATCCGATTAAGGAACTGATAGAGTCCATGATAATAAATCTGAAAAATCAATCCGGAGAATTGTTGGCTTCCGCTGCCGCAGTCACTACTTTATGGTCAGCAAGCCAAGGTGTCTTTGCAATTCAAAAAGGATTAGATCAGCTTGACTGGAAAGATCCAGAGCCGGACAGCGATATAGAACCGGATAAAGAGCAGGAGATAAAGGAAATAAAAAAGAAGGGGCAAGGGGCTGCAAAAAGTATTCTGAAGCGGCTGATTTTCACTCTTATGCTGGTAATTTTGATTCCCGCCCTGCTGATATTTGAGATGCTGGGGGATTCTATATCAAGTCTCATCTGCTCTGCAGTGGAAAAGGTGGGATCAAAAGGTCTGACAACAACATTCGCACATATCGACTCTTTCTTTCATACCAGTTCGTTGGTAGTTATTGTATTTGCGATTTTGGTAATCCTGCAGATCTATGCTCTTCTGCCCGAGAAACACAGAACTCTGAAAAGTCAGCTGCCCGGAGCGTTACTTACCGGTGTGGGCTGGTTGGTATTTACCAAACTGTTTTCTTTTTTCATACCACGTTTTTACCATGCTTCCAGCTTGTACGGATCCCTGGCATCCCTGTTTCTTGTCCTTCTGTGGCTCCGTTTCGTGGTAATGATTCTCTTTGCCGGAGGAGTTGCCAATCGTGCCCTCGAAGAGGAACAACAGCAAGCGACGAAACAATAGAAGATGACCATCCCGAAGATGGATTTTTACATATTATGTTAGTTTTATTAGTACGAAAAAAGCAGAAGGGCCCGGTAGTTTTAACTACCAGACCCTTCTGCTTTTAACACTTTCCATATAGAGGAGATTTATAATAGCAGTCTTTCAATCGTTTATGCAGTTGTCGTGGTTGTCTCCTGCTGATTGATCTGATCTTTCCATTTTTTACGCTCCACAAAACGTCCCATCACAAAAGCGATGATACCAACGCCGATACCTGTCTGAACACAGAAGAGCATGCTCTCTACTTCTCCGGGAAGCTCTCCGCCCAGGGCAGATTCAAGGATTGGTGTGAACCACGGTTCGTATTCTTCACCCTGGATCTCGGAGATGATCTCTCCACCTTTATCGTCTGATCCTCCAAAATCTGCATCCTTCAGTGCGAACAACGGTACAGCTGCAATCAATATGGCGATTATCAATAAAACGATTACTGTTTTCTTATTACTTTTCTTCTCAGTCATGGTATTTCCTCCTAATTTATCAATCATTCGTATAGCAATGTCTGTTTTATTTCTTTAATTATAAATTATACAAATTATACAAAACTTAATTCTTTGAGTTCTTCGCTTGCGTAAGTCTCAAGTCCGATTACGATAACTACTGTAAGAATTCCTTCGATGATTGCCAGAGGAATCTGTGTTGCTGCGAAGTTTGCAAGGAATTTTACAAGAGCTGCTGCAAAACCACCTGCATGATATGCTGCTGCAAGCTCAACGCTGGTTACACAATATGTGAAAAGGTCACCGAAAAATGCTGCTAAAAAGATAGTTACTTTCTTGTTTACGCCTGTTTTCTTTAAAGCTCTGTAGATAGCCCAGGATACGATTGGTCCGGCAATTGCCATGGAGAAGCAGTTTGCTCCGAGTGTGGTAAGTCCGCCATGTGCAAGTAAGATTGCCTGGAAAACGAGTACGATCAGTCCTAAGATACTGGTTACGCAAGGTCCGAAGAGGATAGCTCCAAGACCGGTTCCTGTCATGTGGGAACAGCTTCCTGTTACAGACGGAATCTTCAGGGATGAGATTACAAATACAAAAGCGCCTGTGATTGCCAGAAGTGTGATAGCTTTTCTGTCATTAGCTACGATCTTGCGGATCCCGATAAAACCAAATACCAAAAACGGGATACAAACTACATACCAGAAAACACACCATCCAAGTGGAAGATATCCTTCCATAACATGCATTGCATTTGCTACCGGTGCAAAGGCGAATAAGGAGAGCATCGCAACCAGCAATGTTCTGACCATATTCTTTGTGTTCAGTTTAAAGCCGTTCTCAACAGCTGTGTTTCTTCCTTCTTCCTTTTGTTTCAATAAGTTTTTCATTTCTTTTCCTCCTTCAAATGATTTTCCTTTCTTAAAGTGTAAAAAGTATAAATTTTAATATTGTGTATTGCTTTTCTGTATCAGTTTAAGCAGTACCAACTTTGTTGTGTCTTAATTATATCTCATTTTAATACTTTTAAAAGATATTTATTTGATACTAATACGTGTTTTTTTGTTTTTTAAGCCTCTTTTATAGTATACTTTTTTGCAAGTCAGTATCATGTGCTGTGCAAATAACTATCTCAAAAAGGTATAGTCTCATTTTTTAATGTGTGTTATTATAATATTAAATACATACACTGCATTATATTAATATTATAAATATAAGGTACTTTATAAAATATCAGGTACATTATAATAAGAAAGGAGTACACTTATGGCAAAAGAATTCGGCTATTGTAGCTCCGGCTGCTCCAGGCCACAGTTTGATAAACAGATTGAAGGAATCAATCATGCATATCCAAATGCGATCATTATTAAAGAACTCTATTCCAAGACCCTGACAGATCGGACAGAATTAAAGAAGCTTATGTCTCAGCTGGAGAAGGAAGATACTCTGGTAGTGTATTCTATGGATCGTTTGAGCCGTGATGCTCAGGAATTATTTGGTTATTATAAAGATCTGTCTGACAGAGGTGTGAATCTGATCTTTATCAGCCAACCTTTTATGAACACCGATATCTACTTATCTATATATAAGGAAATGATCTCCCAATCCCCCGTTTCGGAGCATCCTGTGATCAAAAACAGCCTGCAGCAGCTTCTTCAAGCCCAGATTTCCAAGGTTCTTGAAAAATCCTGGGAAGACTTACAGGCCCAGCGAAGCCATATGAAAGAAAGCTTCGAACAGGCTAAGGCACAGGATAGGCAGCCGGGAACTGTCAGGACAAAGAGATATGAGTCCCGGAAGTCTTTCATGGTCAAAGAACTGATCAGGAAATATAACCAAAACTATGACGGATTCATGAATGATGTTCAGACCATGGATCAGATTCGAAGTGAGATGGGTACTATATCCAGAAATACCTATTATAAATATAAGAAGGAACTGGTAGAGGACGAAAGATAAAAAATAATAATCAAAATTAAAAGTCTATATTTTCCCAGAAAAGGGCCATTTGCTGATCATCGCAAGATCAAAAAATGGCCCTTTTTAATATTATTACACTTATTTTGATACTTTTTCGCAATTTAATACTCTTTAGTATCAATTTATTATCTTTAATGAGTCTTATTTTGATATATAATAGTCTCAAGAACTTTTAATACTGATAAGACACGGAGGAGAAAAAAATGGAAAAAATAATTACAATCTTTTTGATTATCGTGGCTGCAGCAATGTTTGCCCACGGATTACGGAAAGGAAGGCATAATCATCATCATTTCCATATCGGCCATTCCCATGGTGGATCCCTGGGGATCGATGCTCTTGCATACAACTCGAAGATGAGAAGTTGGAATGCCGGCTATAAAGTACTTTTGGCTACCATCTGCTTAATCCTTTGTATCGCATTTAACAACATCTACGTCTCTATAGCTGTCATCCTTATGATGGGATACCTTACTGTAGTAATCGGAGAGTTGGAATTTGACCATTACATTTCCATGATGACCATACCGATCGTTTTCATGGTAGTGGGAGCCATCACCATCGCCATAGGCTACTCCCTCAATCCAATCGGTGAATACAACCTGCACGTATTTAATCTGTTCTACATCTACTGGTCCAAAAAAAGCCTGCTCCTGGCAGCGAAGCTGATTCTGAGAGCCTTTGGAGCAGTCAGTGCCCTCTATATGATGACGCTGACAACCCCGCTGACCGAGCTGGTTTCTGTACTTCGCAAGGTCCATATGCCCAAATTGATCGTGGAGCTCATGAACATGATCTACCGTTATATATTTATCATGCTTGAGACTTACACCCGTCTTAAAAACTCCGCCGAGTCAAGGCTGGGCTATGTAGATTTCAGAACATCCTGCTACACCTTCGGTCAGATTGCCAGCAACCTCTTTATCGTGACTCTTAAGAAGGCCAACGCTTACTACAACGCGTTGGAAGCCAGATGTTACGATGGAGAACTGAATTTCCTGGAAGAAGAAAAGC
>CADBOX010000446.1 GCA_902796415.1 uncultured Lachnospiraceae bacterium | reverse complement strand
ATCTGCGCCATCAATACAATCAAGGCTGTCTGACGCATGTAGGTGGATTTTCCTGCCATATTAGGGCCTGTGATTATATTGACCCGGTTTTTCTTATGATCCAGATAGGTGTCGTTAGCTACAAACAGTTCACCCTTCATCATCTGTTCCACCACCGGATGTCTCCCATCTTTGATATCGATGAGACCCCTCTGATTGATGCCGGGCCTGACATACTGATTACGTTCTGCAACCAATGCCAAAGAAGCGAAAGCATCCAGCCAGGAAATGACCGTGGCTGTCTTCTGGATGCGGCTGATCTGCCCGGCCAGATGATCCCGAATCTCCACAAAAGTCTCGTATTCCAGGGTATGAAGCTTATCTTCAGCCCCGAGGATGGTGTGAGCCAGCTCGGACAACTCCTCGGTTACAAATCGCTCAGCATTTGTCAATGTCTGTCTGCGGATATAATAATCCGGCACCATTTCTTTATAGGAATTGGTTACCTCTATATGATAACCGAATACTTTATTAAATTTCACCCGGAGATTCTTGATCCCGGTCTTCTCCCGCTCTCTTTCTTCCAGCTGGGCAAGCCAGGACTTCCCTTCCGTCTTGGCTTTTTTCAGGTAATCGATCTCCTCTTTGTAATGATCTTTAATGATTCCGCCTTCTTTTATGGTAAGGGGCGGATCTTCCTCTACAGACTGGTCTATCAGCTGCCAGAGATCTTCCAGAGTGTCAAGGTCTTCCCCCAGTTTGTGAAGGATCCCTTTGCTGAACTGCTGCAGGATATCTTTAATATAAGGAAGATAGCGAAGAGAGCTCTTGAAAGCGATCAGGTCCCTCGGGTTGGCAGTACGGAAGCTGATACGCATGGTAAGGCGTTCCAGGTCATAGATGCCGTTCATGTATTCCCGGACTTCTTCCCTCGCCATCACATTCTCGACCAGCATCTCCACGGCATCCAGGCGCTGATTGATCTCGGTTTTTTTGATCAATGGCTGTTCCACCATCTTGCGAAGCATCCTGGCTCCCATGGCCGTCTTCGTTTTATCCAGCACCCAAAGCAGACTTCCCCTCTTGTTTTTCTCCCTGAGGGTTTCACATAATTCCAGATTTCTCCTGGCAGCCGTGTCCAGCACCATGTAAGAAGTGGTGGAATACGGGGTCAACTGACGCAAATGATCCAGAGAACTCTTCTGGGTCTCTCTAAGGTATTGAAGCAGGGCTCCGCTGGCAATCATCCCGAAGGGATACTCCATCACACCCGTTCCGTCAAGGCTCATGAGCCGGTATTGATCCAGCAGCAATTGCCGGCAATGTTCTTCCTCAAAATAGTAGCTGGTAACAGGTGTCATAACCACACCGGTCTTATCACAGATGAAGTCAAAATCAATCCCACAGATGCCGAAAGCATCATTGTAAATGATCTCGGAAGGCTGAAAACGGTTGATCTCATCCACGATATCGTCCTGGGACGATAACTGTGTCGTCCGGAATTCACCGGTAGAAAGATCGCAGACCGCCACCCCAAAGGTGTCATTTTGCAAAAATACAGACATAAGATAATTGTTTTTTCCCTCATCCATACTCTGCTCTGACACGTTGGTTCCGGGTGTAACCACCCGGATAACGTCCCTTTTTACAATCCCCTTGGCCATGGCAGGGTCTTCCACCTGCTCACAGATGGCAACACGATAACCGTTCTCCACCAGTTTATTGATATAGGGATCACAGGAATGAAAAGGGACTCCGCACATAGGAGCCCTCTCCGGTTGTCCGAAACTCTTCCCCGTGAGGGTGATTTCCAGCACTTTGGATGCTTTTAAGGCGTCGTCAAAGAACATCTCATAGAAATCTCCCACCCTGTAGAATAAGATACAATCCTTATACTTTTCTTTTATGTCCAGATACTGCTGCAACATTGGAGTAACTTTAGGCATCCTTTAACCTCCCAATGTAATAAAAGCCTTTGGCCTCTTCCAATACAACCGGTACAATCTGGCCGATCAGGGATGTATCTCCCTTAAAATGAACCACGTTGTTGTTGGAGAGTCTGCCGGTGACCATAGTCTCGTCTTTCTCGTCGATACTCTCCACCAGGACATAGCCTGTCTCCCCCTGCATCTTTTGATTCTGTTCCCTGGCAACCCGGTTCACTTCCTGAAGTACCCGGTCAAACCGTTCGTGAATGACCTCATCCGGGTTGTTTTCTTCCATCCTGGCAGCTGGGGTTCCGGAACGTTTGGAATAGATAAAGGTGAAAGCACTGTCATAGCGGGCTTTCCTCACTACATCAATCGTCTCCTGGATATCCTCCTCCGTCTCCCCCGGAAATCCGACGATGATATCCGTAGTCAGAGAAAGATCAGGCACGGCCTTACGCAGCTTCTCCACAAGAGTCAGATACTGGTCTTTGGTATAATGTCTGTTCATCTTCTTCAGGATACGGTCACTCCCGGACTGCACCGGCAGATGAAGGTGTCTGCATATCTTCCCGGACTCTGCCATCACCTGAATCAATTCATCTGACAGATCTTTGGGATGAGATGTCATGAAACGGATCCTTTCGATCCCGTCCACCTTCTCCACCATCCTGAGAAGCTGAGCAAAAGAGATCGGCTCCTGGAATTTCTTCCCGTAGGAGTTTACGTTCTGCCCAAGCAGCATGATTTCCTTCACTCCCTCGGCAGCAAGTTTCTTTACTTCCGCCACAATGTCCTCAGGCCGTCTGCTTCTCTCTCTGCCCCTCACATAGGGCACGATACAGTAACTGCAGAAATTATCACAGCCGAACATAATGTTCACACCCGCCTTAAAACTGATCTTACGGTCACTGGGCAGGTCCTCGATGATCTCCTCGGCTTTCTCCCAGATATCAAAAACTCTCTCTCTGGTATATAAAGCCCGGTATAGCAATTCGGCAAGTTTATATATATTATGAGTTCCGAAAACCACATCCACAAAACGGAAGGTGTTTCTCACTTTCTCCACTTCCTCCGGCTCCTGCATCATGCATCCGCACATGGCGATGATCATCTCCGGGTTCTTCTTCTTGAAGGTTTTCAGTGTCCCCAGCCTGCCGTAAACACGGATATTGGCATTTTCCCGCACGGTGCAGGTATTGTAATAGACAAAATCCGCTTCTTCTGAGTCGGCTTTCACATATCCGATCTCCTCCAGGATACCGTTTAGTTTCTCGGAATCCTTGAAATTCATCTGACAGCCGAAAGTCTGATCATAGAAAGTGAGATCCCTTCCGATCTCCCGCTTCCTTCGCTCAATCAATTCCCGGCATTTTATCATAAAATATCTCTGTCGATCCGGTTCGTTATCCGGAGCATTCTTCAGGATATCATTCCATCCTCTCTGCTCTTCCATTCTGTCTCCCATATCTATCTCAATGATTTCTTCTAATTATGACTTGTTCGCATGGTTCGGCAACTTACTATTATAGGTGAACCCATCTCAATTTTCAAGAGGAAATGATAAGGCTGTTGTGAATCCGGTTCATACCTTCACACAACAGCCTGTTCTTTAAACTATCCTGATTATTATGAGATTAAAATCATTATCCCGATCACTTACTCTGCTGCATCCTCCTCAGCTTCATCAACGGCTTCTTCCAGAGCTTCCTCTTCCTCCGCAACGGCATCTGCCGCAGCCTGTATAGCGTCCTCTGCCTGATTGAACTCAGTCTCTGCAGCATCGTCAGCTACTTCTGCATCTTCATCGATCTTGCCTGCCGGGAAATCTTCCTCATCGAGGAAATCTGCCAGTTCGTCATCGTCCATGTCAGTGGACTTAGCCTGTTCTTTCAGCCGGGCAATCTCGCCTTCTTTAGCTTCCATCTCAGCTTTTGCTTCCTCAATGCCACGGATATAAGCCCCGAAATCCTCCTCATAATCCTCACCGTGAAGATCCAGGTAGGTCTGCCCGATCTTGTAGGTCAGAGTGCGGATTTCTTTCTTCTTAGCACGAATCTGTTCTCTCGCTACGAATAACTCCTTGGCGATCTTGGCTTTCTCCGATGCAAATTTCCCTGTTTCAGTGAGATTATTTTTTATCTTTTCAAAAATACCCATCTGTATACCTCCTTTTGAGTAAATAACTCCTTCTCACATGTATTTCCTGATTCATATTTTACCATCTTTCCCATTAAAAATAAAACATGAAATATGACATTTTGACCGGAATTCATGATTTTTAAGATTTCCGTAAGAAACAAGAAAGTGTCTGGATTAAATAAAAAAACCGGAGATAAAATCTCCGGTAACTTAAGTAGTCCGTAGGGGAATCGAACCCCTGTTTCCGCCGTGAGAGGGCGGCGTCTTAACCGCTTGACCAACGGACCACAACTGACATTGACTATAATAATAAAAGATGACAGATTTGTCAAGCAAAATATTATTTTCTTTTTCTTCCACTTTAATACAGAAAGCATGACACAAATAATAAAAATATGATATAATACTTTGGCATATCATGAGAAAGGAGCTATCAAAGCGATGCTTGAATTAAAAAATATATCATTCGGAGTGGATTCCGATGGAATGAACAAAGAAATCATACGCGATATCAGCCTGACGATTCCCGACGGAAAACTGGTGGTTATCACAGGCCCCAACGGTGGCGGAAAATCCACCCTTGCAAGACTGATCGCAGGAATCGAGAAACCGGATTCCGGCCAGATCTTCTTCAATGGAACTGACATCACGGATATGTCCATCACAGAGCGGGCAAAAATGGGAATCGGTTTTGCTTTCCAACAACCCGTCCGTTTTAAAGGGATCCAGGTTCTGGACCTGATCCGTCTGGCAAGAGGAAAAAATATCCCGGCAGCCAACGCCTGTGAATACTTGTCTGCAGTAGGATTATGTGCCAGGGATTATATCGACAGGGAGGTAAACAACAGCCTCTCAGGTGGTGAGTTGAAGCGTATCGAGATCGCCACAGTCCTGGCAAAAGAGTCCCAGATATCCATTTTTGATGAACCGGAGGCCGGCATAGATCTGTGGAGTTTCAATAATCTGATCGATGTATTTAAAGGAATGCGCGACAACATAAAAGACAGTTCCATCCTTATTATCTCCCATCAGGAACGAATCCTGAATATCGCTGACCAGGTTATCGTGATTAAAGACGGTAAAGTGACAGAGGAAGGCAGCAGGGATGATGTTCTGCCTGATCTGATCGGCACGGCATCCTACACCGCAAAATGTGCCAAATTCAAGGATGAGAGAGGAGAGGCAAAATGATTAAGCTGGATGAGATTCAGAAGAGATTATTATCGGAAGTAGCCGGACTTCATAAGGTTCCGGAGGGGGCTTTTAACATCCGCTCCAACAGCGAGTCCATCGGGAGAGCCTCCAGTGCAAATATTGAGATCATCCCCAGGGAAGGGGGAGACGGTCTTGAGATCCACATCAAGCCCGGCACAAAGAATGAAAGCGTTCATATCCCTGTGGTCATGACCAAGACAGGTTTAAAAGAGGTAGTATATAATGACTTTTATATCGGGGAAGACTCCGATGTATTTATCGTGGCCGGATGCGGTATCGATAACTGCGGACCCCAGGATTCAGAGCATGACGGAATCCATCGTTTCTATGTCGGCAAAAATGCCAAAATGAAATATGTGGAGAAGCATTATGGCTCGGGAGACGGGTCGGGCAAACGCATCCTGAATCCCGGAACCGAACTCTATCTGGAGGAAGGCAGCGTCGCTGAGCTTGAGATGGTGCAGATCAAAGGTGTGGATGACACAGACCGGGTAACCACTGCAGAACTGGCTGCAGGAGCAAAACTTACCGTAAGGGAACGTCTCATGACCCATGGTTCCCAGAGAGCCATCAGCAAATATGTAGTAAACCTGAACGGTGCCGGTGCAACGGCAGATGTGGTGTCCAGATCAGTGGCCAGGGATGAATCCTACCAGAAATTCGATGCCGTATTAAATGGCAATGCCCCCTGTTCCGGACATACGGAATGTGATTCCATCATTATGGACAAGGGCAGAATCCTTGCAGTTCCGGGCCTGGAAGCAAATGATGTGGATGCCGCTCTGGTACATGAAGCTGCCATCGGTAAGATTGCCGGAGATCAGCTCATCAAGCTGATGACCCTGGGCCTTACGGAACAGGAAGCAGAAGAACAGATCATCAACGGCTTCCTGAAATAATCGATTTTCCCACTTAAAAAAAGAAGATGTCAGCACAGACATATCAGAACTGGCTGCATCTTCTTTTCTTTTTACACTGACACTGAATTTACAGAGTATCCCCCAGGAATACCCGTACACAGTTGGCGGTTTTAAACTCCTTTGAACCCATTCCATATCCGATCTTACGGATATTCATCATAGGTCTTTGTTCAAAACATTCCGCATAATGGATCGCCAAAGCCACTCCTGTAGGTGTGGCCAATTCCCCTTCTTCCTGCCCTGCCAGAGAAGGTACATTTTCAAGGAGCAGAGCGGTGGCCGGAGCCGGCACCGGAAGGATTCCATGAGCGCATCTCACTTTGCCGAATCCGGTTACGACAGGTGAAAATACTACCCGGTCAACCCCCAGTTTCTCCATAAGATACGCACATCCCACGATGTCCGCAATCGCATCTTTTGAACCGACTTCATGAAAATGGATCTCAGTCACAGGTTTCTGATGAACCTTACTTTCGGCATCAGCAATCTTCTGATAAACAGCTTTGGCATCCTCCTTTACCTTGGCGGACACTGTGAGGGCATCGAGGATCTGTGTGATTTCCTCCATTCCGGCATGATGATGGTGCCCATGATCATGATTATGATGGTGATGATGTCCATGATGGTCCCCGTCATGATGATGGTGGTGTCCGTGATGTTCTTCATCATGATGATGTCCATCCATGCTCTGTTCTTCACAGCCTCCCACCAGCACCCTCACATGGGTTCCGTAGATTCCACAAGTTTCTTTCCGCTCCATTTTATAAGTGACATCCGGAATCCCCAGGGAATTCAATTCGTTGACCACATTCTCTTTATCTTCAAAAAGATCCAGCAGTGCAGATAGTAACATATCTCCTGCGATTCCCATATTACATTCTGTAAATAGAAGCTTCATACTCATATCCTCCTATAGTTCTTATCTCTAAAAATAAATATTGCTTTTTTCATATCGCTATTATACGATGATACGAAAGAAAAAGAAAGCAGGGAAAAATATGGAATATAAAGAAAAGAAACATTTGCTGATCCGATATCTGTCGGAGTTGACGAAAGACGATGTGGCCATTGCATTTTCCGGAGGCGTGGACAGCAGCCTTCTCCTGAAGATATGTTGTAATCAGGCTAAACAGACAGGACGCAAAGTTTATGCCATCACCTTACACACCATGCTTCACCCGGCAACAGATCTGGTGATCGCGAAAAATGTTGCCAAAGAAGCCGGAGCCCTGCATCTTGTCCTTCATGTGGATGAGTTGAATGAGGCAGGAATCCGATTTAATCCTGTGGACCGTTGTTATCTGTGTAAAAAATGCCTGTTTCAGAAATTAAAAGAGAAGGCAGCAGAATACGAGATTACACACATCCTGGAAGGAACAAACGGGGAGGATCTGAACGTGTACCGGCCCGGTATCAGAGCGGTGCAGGAGCTGGGAATTCTCAGTCCTCTGGCAAAGTATGGTTTTACCAAAGAGGAAGTGAGGCAATTGGCGGAAGAATACCATATCTCCGTCGCAAACCGGCCTTCCACTCCTTGTATGGCAACCCGTTTTCCCTATGGAACTGAATTATCTTATGACAGAATAAAAGAAGTGGAGTCCGGGGAAGAATGGCTCAGGGAAAAAGGTTTTTACAATGTACGCCTACGAGTCCATGACAAGATAGCCCGGATAGAAGTGGACAAGGAAAGCATGGAGTATCTGCTTTCCATAAAGGATGAGATCATCCAGGAATTATCCCGATACGGTTACGATTATATCACCCTGGATCTCATGGGTTTCCGCTCCGGAAGTATGGATATCCATGTAAAATAACAAAGGCAATCAGAAAATGGCCACAACACAGGTGATCTTCATGCCTGTGTTGTGGCCATTTTTATTGCTTGGATATCAATACCAGAAAGTTCCGCAAGCCTGTGCTGATCCGGTTAAAATCTCATTGATCATAGAGCGATATCTGACAATCGGAATCTTTTTATTGTAATACGAGAAGACATATTTTCTGTCATAACTCTTCTTTCCATATATCTCAGATACGATTACCGATTTCACATTTCCCTTTTTGTCATAGGTATATTTACAGAGCTGATTGCCTTCTGCAACATTATAACTTCTGAAATTCGTGGCAAAACCCTTCTTGTTGAACGCAGAAGAATTGCTCATATCACCGGTACTCTTAAATATTAACGGCTGTTTGTTTTTATAATACTTATACTGGAAGGTCGTTGTGGTGGGAACGGTTCCGTCCGCCTCATTAACTATGGTTTTGATCAGGTTCTTATTTTTCGTATCATAGGTGATCTTATGCGTATAGTACTGACCTTTCTCCTGGATACGGCGACCCGTACTGTCATAGGTCACTTCCACAGGATACTCACCACCCATTTTCATACCGGTTTTTTTACCTGCCTGATATGTATAAGTATATTGTTCCGTATATGCGGAGTAACCGGGACTCTTCCTTACGATCTTTACCGGATCTTTCTGGCTGTTATAGGTATATTTCAAGGTTCCGGAACTTTTCCATTTCTTCCCGGATCTGGTGTAGATCTTTACGGTTTTCACCAGTTTCCCTTTTGATGCGGCATCTGTGGGCACGGAGATCACGGTGATTGTTCCAAATACCATTAGAAATGCCATAAACAATGCTGCCAGCATATTCCTTTTTCCTGAATAATTTGTCTTCATTCTTCTCCTCCTCATTTCACTATAAAGTATTGTTCATCTTCATATCTTCCGACGTCTTTACTATAGGTTTTTATCCTGCAGCCTTCTCCCCTGTCCAAAGCCATGTAATCCATAAATGAATTCCCAAAGCTTAAAAGTCTGTCCGATGTGTCAAAATTGATACCGATAGCCTTTGGAACTGTAGCTGCTGTATTCGTTTTCGACACAACCGTGACCTGCGCACCTCGGATCCCGGCTTTGATTACTCTGTAGGTAATTCCATCATAGGTGAAGGTACTCCCTTTCGAGAGATTCAAAGCAGCTTTTCCTTTATTCACCTCGTTATAATTTTTTGACCGGTAAAGGCTGACCTGAGAAGCTCCACGAGACCATGACTTCATACTCTTATAAGGCCATGTGTGATTATACCATACTTTGTTTCTAGGACCGAAATTCGCCTCGTATACTTTCACACCATTGCCGTTATGAGACAGATAGATGGCAAAATGGCGATGGCCACTCCCTTTATGCCAACGGATCACATCCCCCTTTTTTGCTTTCTTGAAAAGCTTCTTCATAGCGGAAGTGCTGCCGGTTTTGGCAGTGCCAATCTTCTTGAAACTATTGGATCCCGGCACATAAGGATTGTGGAAGATTTTCAATGTAGCATAAGTTACCAGGGCATTACATCCTCCATTTGTAAAATCCATGCAAGTCGGGAAGCCATTCTGATTCACGATGGAAGGTACAGTGATCATCTCGTTGATCCTGCTTCCACCCGGAAAATCTTTCTTAACCTGTGCCAGCCGTGATTTGACCTGCCCCGCCGCCTCTGCCTTCTGCATCGTAAGCGGACATAGGACTAAAGTAAATACCAGGAACAAAGCAAGGCTAAAGCGCATCAATCTATTCACTTTTTCTGCTCTCATCCTATCCTCCTTCTCTCTTTTCTTCGTAGCTAATAGTATAAATATTGTACCATGAATTTATGAATTTGTCCTTATAGTACACAAAAAAACCCCGAGAACCTTCAGAAAGTTCTCGGGGGTTTTGTGACTGGAGCATATGGGACTCGAACCCACGGCCTTTTGACTGCCAGTCAAACGCGCTCCCAACTGCGCCAATGCCCCTTGTCTCTACCAATGATTCTACTACAAATCCCAGATACTGGCAAGAATCTTTTTGACAAATTTGACCGGAATCATCCAGGAGATTCCGGGTCTAGCGAAAACCACGGTAGCGATTGATACAGGCATAGATCTCCTGGGAACGCACCTGAGCCAGATTTCCGGGGGAGTTGCTGATTCTTGCAGGGTCCACAGGCCCGTTTTTCTCCAGAATATTACAGACGGATCCTAGTATCTGTCCGATCTGAGCTCCGGGATTTTTTTCCAGCTGTTCTGCCACATATCTCATCACATAACTCAGCGTCGCAACCTGTTCCGAATCGACGATCTGCTCCACATATTTCAAATCCACTGTCTCCCTTCCCAAAGAGAAACTGTCCTTTCCGGATTGTTTTATCTTTATCTGATCGTGCTTCCTCTCCAGTCTTCCCACACGCAATGTTCTTCCCTGCTGAGACCAGGAGGAAAGATCTTCTGCTGCTTCTGTTTCTGCCACTGGATACATCTGCCCGATGTAACCACAAATCTGCCTTACTTTCTCCGTGATATCCCGGGCGAGATAGGTGTCCATCTGCAGTATATGGTCAGCGATAGAGAAATAGGCTCCGGAGCTTCCGGCAACAAGGATGATGGATACCCCTTTCTTCTCATACAGGGTCCGGGCCTGATCGATAAATGGTGTGATCGGTTCCTTGTCCCGGGCGATGACCGACTGCATCAAGGCATCCCTGACCATGAAATTGGTGGCAGAAGTGTCTTCATCAATCAACAAGGTCTTTGCCCCGGAATCCAAAGCCTCCACCACATTGGCAGCCTGGGAGGTGGATCCGCTGGCATCCTCGGTAGAAAAATCCACGGTATCCTTTCCGTTTGGCAGGTGATTGATAAAAGGAGAGATATTCACATGGGAGACAGCTCTCCCATCCTCCGCCCGGATCTTCATGGCGGTGGAATCCGTGATGACATACTCTCTTCCATCCCCCCGGATATGATTGTAGACGCCTCGTTCCAACGCCTTCAGCAAGGTTGATTTCCCGTGATAACCTCCGCCCACGATAAGAGTGATTCCTCTGGGAATTCCCATCCCTGCCAGATTCCCTTTATGGGGTAAAGTCAGAACCACTTCCATGGATTTGGGACTTCGAAAAGCTACTGCCCCCTTCATGGGCTTATCGGAAATACCGTTTTCCCTTGGAAGAACGGAACCGTTGGCGATAAAAGCGGCCAGATTTCTCCGGGTCAGTTCTTCCCGGATGGAATGCTGGTCTTCCGCCAGATTCACCACATCTTCCAGCTTATCCGCATCCAGATTTCGATAATACAAGGCCTTCCGGACACAATCCGGCAGGTATTGATAGAGGATTTTCTCCAGTTCCGTACTATTGATCGTCCTTCCGTTGGCAGGAAAACCCACCTCGAATCTCACCAGCAGCCTCTTTTCATCTATCCTGAGTGCAGTCCGGGAAAGCACCTGCTGACCACAGCGGCTGATGCTCATAAGTCCGCTCTTCCCGGATCCTTTCGCCTGGAACATATGGGTGGATAAAGCCTGTCCAAAAGCCCGGATCAGAGAATCTTCCAAAGCAGTTTTCTTGTAAGATTTATCAAATAGTCTGACAGGAAAACCGGCCTTTTCCGTGGAAAGCTCCACACTCAATTTTGAAGGTGCTGCAAAAGGGTCTCCCTGAACATGTTCAATATGCAGAATATAGTCCGGAAATCGATAGCTTCCCTTCAGGTCCTTATAAGCAGGGTAACTCTTTCTATGAATCTTTCTTAATTTGTCTTGTAACTGAAACTCTGTGTTCATTCTGCTCCTACCTTTATATAACCTCCGGCAGTCTTCCTTCCTGAGAAATAGGAAGCCTCGGGTTCCTTTTTACAGGAAAACATCTGGCGGATTACCAGGTCCAACGGCACGGTTCCCACTCGGTCAAAACCGACAGAGTCACTTATGATCACGTCACCATCTGTCATGATACCCAGCATCATCATCATATGGTAGCCCCCGTTCCCAGCTTCATAAATAACAGGATATCCTTTATTCAGATGCTGAGTCAGGTCTTTCACTACAGTCTCTTTATCAAAAGAGGATATATAGACATGAGGAATCTCCTTAAGAGTCAGCACCCTGCTGATTCCCTTCAGGGTCAGGGGCATCTGTTTGGAAGGGGATTTGGCGTAATTCTTCTCCCATGCTTCTTCATCTGCTATGGGTTCCAGTTTGGAAATCACCTGATCCGGTCCCCATTCCTCCTCCGGATACCAGGCCCCGATGGTGGTTGCCGTACAGCATACAGCACAGCCATGCATCCACACATATTCACTGTAATCCCCGTACCGGTAAGCCCCCTGGTCATAATTTCTGTATACACGGGTCTCAGAGACTCCTGTCCGGACAGACATATCCCAATAATCTCCTCCGCCAAACTGATCATAAACATTGATGCAGAGGGATTCTTCCGTCGAACGGTTTTTACAGGTGATAACAGCACTGCCTTCCTGCAGGGCTACTATCCTTCCATCCGGATCCACCGATACCGTATCCGGATCACTGCTGGTCCATCTTAGTGAAGCTGCAGAAATCTCTGTTCCGTTTTCCAGGACCTGGTAAGGAATCTTCCAACTCTCTCCCGAAAACATATATGTTACCTCTTCTTCAATGGAAAACGGGGTATCAGATTCAGGCACCGATTCGGCCGGTCCGGCTTCCGTGGTGGCTTCATCCGAAGCGTCTGTTTCCGCCGGATAGAATTCATCCGTCGATTCTGCCAGATATTCCTCTGAACTGGTTTTGCCGGAATCCGCCTCCTTTAATCTGCAGCCGGTCATGATCAGAATGAGCAAGCAACTCATACATATATATATTGTTAATCGATAATACTCTCTCTTCATGATATTACTCTTTTTTCTGGAAATGCTGATAGTCCTTCACACTGTTCCAGCTTCCGCCCCAGGTAAATCCCCTCTCATCAAACAACTGATAACAAAGATCATTTTTGTCTATTTTGTAAGGATTTTGAGCTGACCGGTCCACGTAGTCCCCGGCATTTACAGGAACAAATCCATCGGAAGTAATGTAGGGATTATACAAGGGATTGATATCGATCGCCCTCCCGTAAGCATGCTGGGAAAGGTGACCGGTCCCTGCCACAGGACGGAAATTGAAACAGGAGCTGTTATTATCCTCCATGGACATTTCATCATCCCCTCCATATTCATCTACCAGCAACACCTTCTCGATAGGGTATTCTTCCTGATAGAGTTGACGGAAAATGTACAGGAGATCCTTGGCGATTGCCTTATTACATACGATCTCTCCGATGTGTGTCTCCCCGTCAAATCCTCTGTGCAGGACTCTGAGATAGCGTAAATCCTCACGTTTTGTAGTACAGTCTCTGCCATATGACAGGCCGTCCATCCTGTCAAAAACCTTGTCAGAGATGGTTTCTGAGATGAACAATTCATCGATATCGATGTCCTCAAGATCCTCCCTGGACAGAATCGTTCCTGCTTCCATATCCATAATAACTGAAACTGCATCTCCGCTTTGAGATTCCTCAATATATTCCTCTGTCTCATCGGTACTGCTTGTTGCTTCTTCTGTCACTTCTGTGGTACTTAGTATCTCCTTTGTTGCTTCTGTAGTTTTCGCGGATTCTTCAGAGGATGCTCCCGTCACTTCCGTATCTGTCGAAGGCTCCGAAGACTTCTCCGTTGTTTCCGATGTCTTTCCAAGCTGTATCCTCATCTGACAGGAAGTGAGCAGGATCAATCCCCCCAGAGACAATACTATGGCAAAGAGTTTTTTATTACTCATTTCCTTTCCTCCATGTCCAGAATATTCTGCAGTAAAATCCTATGTCCATCCTCCAGATATAGTTCTTTCTTCACAAAATCAATCTTCTTAATCTTACCGGTCAGACTGTGAAAGGATCCACCTGTCTTCTTCTCATCCGGTTTAAAATAATAAAAGGTAATATCGGGTTTATTCGAATTCTTTGACAGAAGAAGCATCAGTTTTCTGTCCATCTGGTCTGCCTCATCCTCCGATAAGTCAATCTCTTTTTCCGTGTATCTGGCTACTTCTTTCACTGCATCACCATAACCGGTCAGAGCAGCAAAAGGTGCAAACTGTGCCGCACGTTTATAAAGGGACATACGCTTGTGGTTTCTGGGTTCAAAGTGGGGAAGATCTATGATATCTCCATAGAGGTCTTCTGCACTCTGGTTCTTATTTACTTTCATGCTTTGTGACCTCCCACTTGTTTGTTCCTTTCTCTTCCGGTGGCTCCCTCTTTAAAATTCGTTCCCTTCAGAATAGCATTCTTCCCGTATTTCTCTTTTATGGAAAGCATAGCTTCCTGCAGTTTTCTCTCTTTTTTCTCATCAATCTGTTCTTTTTCTCTCCGTTTCTCCAGCATCTCATAATCGGTGAACAGATCCAGCTGTTCATAAACCGGTTTCCTGGCTTCTTCACTGTCTTCCGGGAGAATATGATTAAGAGAGATGTTCAGCTTTCGAATCAGTAAGTCCGGATCCACGATCCTGTCGTAGAGGGTTAGCGCTGCCTGGGATATTTTCTTGCCGGAGGAACTGGGACGATCCAGATTCTCTGTCCCATGGGCTGGTTTTGGAGCTATCCTCCCATACCAGTCTTTCTTGAGTCTGTTTTTATATTTCTTTTGAATCAGTGGATCCTCCAGGCTCTCTATATCATAATTAACGGTGATGACAACCTGATCCGTCACCATCTTCTTCTCCACCAGATCCAAGGCTGCCGCCTCCGCCATCTCATGGATCACATTCCTTGCCTTTTCAAAATCATAAGGATACTGGAGAACCTGGCCGGAACTGATGGAATTATTCTCCGGTTGATAGCCCTTGACCAGATCCATGGTGCAAGGTTCCCAACCCCAGGCGTGATCGATCAGAAGTTCCGCATTCACCCCGAACAAATCGTAAAGCAGATCTTCATTCATCAAAGAACATCGGGCGATATCCCCCATGGTTTCCAGACCGTACGCCTCCAGTTTACCGGCATACCCTTTCCCGATTCTCCAGAAATCGGTGAGCGGCTTATGGTTCCAGAGCAATCTGCGATAACTCATCTCATCCAAAGATGCGATGCGAACTCCATCTTTGTCTGCTTCCACATGTTTAGCCCCAAGATCCATGGCGATCTTAGCCAGATAAAGGTTGGTCCCTATGCCTGCCGTGGCAGTGATTCCGGTCTGGGACAGCACGTCCTGTATCATTCGCATGGCCAGCTGACGGGCAGTCATGTGGTAAGTATTCAGATATCCTGTGACATCCATAAGAACCTCATCGATGGAGTAGACGTGTATATCTTCCGGAGCTATGTATTTCAGATATATATCATAGATCCGCGTACTGTATTCCATATAGAGGGCCATCCGGGGTGTCGCAGTGATATATCCAAGCTCCAGGGAAGGATCCGAAGCCAGGACCGGTGCTGAGTCGGAACGGCCGGTAAACCTGTGGGCGGGAGTCCGGCGCAGTCTCTCCCCGTTGATCCGTCGTACTGCCTGCACGACTTCAAAAAGTCTGGCTCTTCCGGAGATACCGTAAGCCTTCAGGCTGGGTGATACCGCCAGACAGATCGTCTTTTCTGTCCTGCTGTCATCAGCAACCACAAGATTTGTAGTCAGGGGATCCCTGCCCAATTCACGGCATTCCACAGATGCATAAAAACTTTTCAGATCGATTGCGATGTAGGTTCGTTCCATCCCAAAACCTCTTCTTGAATATTATATATGTTACTTTATCTTTATGATATGGCTGTCCTTCAGATCCGGTGCCTGATTATGGATACATGTCATCCCGGTATATAATACCTCCGGGTCATCCGCCATCTCTCTGAGGATATCCATGAAATTCTCTCTGTTCTCTTTGAAATGATAAGGATAGACCTCCACCCGGTTCGTCAGGACCAGGGACAGGCTTATCTTTCTGCACAGATGAAGAATGCCTTTCCCAAGATAAGGCTGACATCTCTTCATCAGATAGATCACTGATTCCCCACAAAATTTCTTATAGCACTTTTCCCCCACCAGATCCATGGTTCCTGCGGGGTCCGCAAGGGAGATAACACGGCACCCTGCTTCCAGACAAGCACGGATGAATTCTGCAGAGGCATCCGCAATCTGATGAAGAATCCGGCTGAGGAGTACTTCCTGCTCCCTGTCTTCCATACACAGATACAGATCCGCGGGATTCATCAAAGCGCCCAGTATGGAAAAGGGAGCTTCCACTTCCAACATCATTGGTTTATCTTTATGATCGGCAATCGAATGAACCATAGCCCTCATCATCGGATCCGAAAGAAAATCAAAATCCAAATCCTGCAGCTGATCAAGGCTCTTCACACAATAAGAGGATGGAAGAAAATAAGATCCGTCATTCTGAATTCTGTTGCCATATACCACAGCCTCCAGATTCTGCCAAGGCGGGAGCGTCCAATAATCTCTTCCTGTCATCCTGGCCCTTTCCTCCATAATCTTTCCGACTTCTTCTGGATCGGTAAGTCTACGGAACCAAGTCTGGTCGGGCAGATCTCCTGCAGGGACAGTCTCTATGGAGGGACAGTTCCAATCCACAGTATTACTGACTTGCCCGGATAGAACACGGTTGTTTATTTCACTGAAAAACATATGCTCCACGAAAAGATCCTGGAACATCTCATGGTTGGCCAGGTTGATCTCTTTTGCCATCTCAGTTACTTTCAAAAACCGGTCTTTTATGGCAGGATCCACAGAAAACAAAACAGCGCCGGTAAGGGAACTGTTCCCCACAGCCCTGATCTTGCTCTCCAGTTCCTGGGGCAGCATGCCGATTCCCACAGCCTTGTGACAGTCAATCTTCTGGCCAAAGCCACCGGCCAGATAAACTCTGTCCACCTGATCACAGTTGACGCCATAGCAGTGCATGAGGATTTCAACACCTGCACGGATGGCAGATTTCGCCAGCTGGACTTCCCTGACATCCTTGGCAGTAAATACGACCTCCTCTGACAAGGGAAATCCATCCTTAAAATATCTGTCTTCCATGAGGCCGGTCTCATCCACAATCTCTTCTTTTCTTAACTCATACACAGTTTCTAT
>CADBOX010000445.1 GCA_902796415.1 uncultured Lachnospiraceae bacterium | reverse complement strand
CCAAAGAAAAAACTGCGAAATCAGCCTCCCGATTTCCATCTCCTAATTGTCTCACTTCTTTAACTACACTAAAATCAGTAATGGCTTCTCCATCCGCCAGGCTTCTGTAATAGTATCCGTCCTCAAAATAACAGTCATCCGTGTACGGTATCCTTCCAGCCTCTTCCTCTGAAATAGTTATTCCTGTGAGAGCGCTTAATAACAGATTGATGTTATCCAGTGACATACACGTCTTCCCATTACGTAATTCAATGTAATCATTGAAACGAGATCGGTAACACCAGTAAATAATATATTCCATCAGTTCCGGCACATCATAATGATCGGCATCAAAGTGACGCATATTGTGCGTAGTGAAGTGGCTCAAAAATGCATTGTACAAATACTGATCTTTGACCATGTCCGCTTTAACACGTTCATCCATATTTGAAATGTCTACGTCCGGATAAGGGAACACAATAATCGCATCGGAAGTGAAATCTGCCTTTTCCGATTGTGGTTCGGAGACAGACGGCTCATCAGTGTCAGCAGCCTGCGTTTGGTTCCGGAATTCTTCTCCTGTCACACAGTCATATTTCACAAGCTGAAATGGATACATCCCTCCATCCACCGGCTTAAGAATTGCTGTACCATAGCCAATTTCCGTTAGAGCACTGCTGTTTGATGCCTCTTCGTATCCCATATATAAATAGTTATCAATCGTATCATCATATTCAAAATAGCGATCCAGATCCAGAGAAAAGACGGAAAAACCGACCTCCAAATTACCATCTTCCAATTCTTTTACATCTTTGACTACACAAAAATCAGTCGTCGACTCTCCATCTCCCAGTTTTCTGTAGAAATATCCGTCTTCATAGAAATAGAATTGCTCATCCGGTACACCATTGGCAGCATCTTCTTCCGTAAATGTCAGCCCGGTGAATGCTTCCATAAACAGATTCAGATTATCCAAAGAGATCCGTGGCCACTCACCCCATTCTATATACCCGGTTGTATGCGTACGCGACAACCAACAGGTAATGAAATCCATCATGCTTTCGACATCTACATTTTCTGAATCAAAATGCCATAAGTCCATCATGGCAAAATTGCTGAGAAATGAATTATAAACAGATGGATCTTTGACCGAGCCACCTCTATCACCGATATTCTGTTCTGATACTTTATCAGAAGTCACCATTTCCCTATCCAGATATTGCTTGTCAGATACCGGCAGGAAATCAGGAAACGGATCAAGAAGACGCTCCGGATCATAATATCCAGCAAGGTCAGTAACTGCCGGTGGTTCATAGTCCCGGTCGTAGCTTCCTTCATACAGGTTCTCTTTCGTAAAGCTTTCCCCGTTCCACGCTGCATTGTACAGAGCAACCCATCCTTTATAGGACTCTGTGAAAATAAAGCCTTGCCTATAACCATAGATTGGTTGATTCGCCGCTTCCTCTTCCACCTCGCCCATGTAGTATGATGACGAATTCGCGCATCCATAAACCCAGAAATAGCCAAGATGCTTATCCACGGATTTATGGAATATCAGTTCATCAATCCCATCACCGGTAATATCACCCATTGTATAGCTAAGAACGTTATAATCTCCAAATCCGCCATATGCATCGCTTCTGTATAAAGCTTCCTCAAATGCCGAATCATAAACAGAATGATATGAATCGGCATGGCATAAAGTCGTACCGAAAACAATCATCCCGATAAACAGCATACTGATCAATACACAGATACTTCCTCTCTTCATTTTGCACCTCTCATTCCGACATTGAATTATGTTTCACTGCAGCGAACAGTATTAACAAAAGATATATAATTCAGGATGGAATTAAAAAACTGAAAAGAAAAGGCAGCCGGTTCGAAACTCATTAACATCGGCTTTTATTTATAAAGGACAGACACGTCTTTAAGAATGTGTAATTGCATTCCGCTTCATCACAATTATATACCAGATTCTGTATAGCGTCTAATATATGCGACCTGATGCGATACTAATTATTGTACAAAATATGATGATAATTTTTGTGAAATGTGTATCCTGATACAGTCAACAGTTGTAAAGACATAGAAATCGCCCGGGCACTGAAGCCCGGGCAAATAGATATAAGGAAGTTAACGATCATTCATATTCTGTTGTCACTTCTCCATCTTTTATAGTAATCAGTACACCTGTATCCGTCTCCTGTGTCTGAACAACCGAAATCTGATTTCTTTCCAGGAGCTTCATGACTCGCGGATCAGGTGTGTCCGGTTCTTCCTTTGTATTCGTGGAGATAACCGCCAAAGAAGGGGTGACCGCAGCAATCAGCGCTTCACTTGTAGCATCACCCTCCCCATGATTGCCAATCTTTATGACGTTTACAGGACTGAGCAATCCCGCCTGAAGCAAGGTCTGTTCCTCAGGAAATTCCATATCCCCGGTGAGCAGCATTGATCCGCCACCGCCTTCAGCCAGTAGTGCAAGAGAATTGTTGTTTTCAACATCACTCTTTTCAACAGGTCCAAGAACCGTAAGGCGACCTCCATCCAGCATGATTTCATCCCCGGCTTTCAGCCAGACAACTGTCATATCGGTTTTTTTCAGCGCTTTTTCCACAGGATGTTTGCCTTCTTCCTTTTTAAGCACATAGTAAGCTGAAGAATATACCGCGTCTACAGGGATACCCGATTCGATAATCTTTTTCAATCCACCCGTATGATCATCGTGAGTATGAGTCAGGATAATACCATTCAGATGGTCAACTCCACAGCTGTCTAAAACTTCAAGCACCTGATCCGCCATTTTTTTCGTGCCTGTATCGATCAGGTAAGCAGAGTCTCCGCTTCGCAGCAACAAACAATCGGCTTTGCCAACATTAATAGCCAGTAAACTCATTTCACCTGAGTCTGGCGAATTGATGGTTTCACAGGAAGCAGTTCTGCAAATCAACACACTAAGGAACAGCAGGTAAAAAATCCCTTTCATTATATTGTAAAAGATCAATGTAATATCCACTCATTCATCCCTTTCAATTCTGATTAGCATAATCACTGTATTTTATCAACATGATATATCGCTGTAAAGTATCTCTGTACCGTATCTCTGTATTTTCAGTGGGTAAACATTTGTGTTAATAGACGCCAGTGAATGTCCTGTACTTTTTTAGCAGGGGCTTTTGCTATTCGGCTTTCTGTGGTAATATCAATTCTCATACTTCCCACATGAAAAAGTGGGTTAAACACTGTAAAATCAAGGGCTTAGCTGCCTAAAATAAAAGACAATGCCCATAGGCT
>CADBOX010000444.1 GCA_902796415.1 uncultured Lachnospiraceae bacterium | reverse complement strand
TCCTCTTCGTACTCGTCGTCGGTCTCTTCGCCGTCCTCTTCGTACTCGTCGTCGGTCTCTTCGCCGTCCTCTTCGTACTCGTCGTCGGTCTCTTCACCGTCCTCTTCGTACTCGTCGTCGGTCTCTTCGCCGGCCTCTTCGTACTCGCCGTCGGTCTCTTCACCATCGTCTTCGTACTCGTCGTCGGTCTCTTCGCCGGCCTCTTCGTACTCGCCGTCAGCCTTTTCATGGTCGGCTTCCATGTATTCCAAAAAGTCCGTATTGATATCGTCTTCTGCCGGACTTTCCTCTTCATCATATAAGGCCTCATAAGCTGAGACCTCTCCATCGTTGTCCTGGCCGGAAGATATAGTGATTCCGTCCGGTTCATAATTTACTTCTTCATATTCGGAAACCAGATCATCATCAGTTTCTCCACTGTATGTAAATCCGTTCTCAGTCTTATTTCCATTCGAGTCTTCAGAATACACCTGCTTAATCGTGTCGTCTTCATGGGATGTTTCGAGCTTCTCGAAAGCATCCTCTGTTGCCTCTCTGGTATTCCGTTTCCACCAATCGCCAAACATCTGATAACCTCCTGATGGTTGCTGTGTGTTGTCTTAGTCAACCGTTTCCCGTTCCCGCCCGCTAAGAAAAGAACGAGAAAAAGGATTATTTGCCAAAATAACAAACTAATATTCACACTGTATGATACCACAAAGGAGAAAAAAAATCACCCTTTCGGGTGATAATTAAAGAAATATTCACACTTTTATAATAAACGGATCCGATCTATTGCGATTTTCGTATCATCCTTATTACCAAATGCTGTCAAACGGAAGTATCCTTCTCCGCTTGGTCCGAATCCCGAGCCCGGTGTTCCGACTACAGCTGCCGAAGTAAGAAGCCTGTCAAAGAAATCCCAGGAGGTCATCCCTGCAGGGATCTTCATCCAGATATAAGGAGCGTCAATACCTCCGTACACTTCGTAGCCGCAATCTGCCAGTCCCTGCCGGATGACACGGGCGTTTTCCATATAGAGAGCGACCTGTTCCTTAAGCTGGGCTTTCCCTTCCCTGCTGTAGCAGGCAGCTCCCGCTTTCTGAATAATATAGGGGGCTCCGTTGTATTTGGTTCCGTGTCTTCTGGCCCAGAGGCTATGAAGACTGACTTCCCCGCAGCGTATTGCCTTCGGAACCACCGTGAATCCCAGCCTGGTTCCGGTAAATCCGGCATTTTTTGAAAAGCTTCTTATCTCTATGGCGCAGGACTCGGCGCCTTTGCACTCATAAATAGAGTGTGCTACCTGGTCCCGGCTGATATAGGCTTCATAGGCGGCGTCATATATGATTACAGCGCCGATCCGAATGGCATAATCCACCCAGTCCTGCAGCTGGTCCTTTGTCAGGGTCGTTCCTGTGGGATTGTTGGGGAAACACAGATAGATCAGACCGGGATCCTCATCCGGGAAATCCGGGGAGAATCCGTTTTCAGCCGTGCAGGGCATGTAGATCACCCGGCTCCAGGTTCCCGCAGCCGGGTCATAGTTTCCTGTACGTCCGGCCATGACATTGGAATCCACATAGACGGGATAGACCGGATCACAGACAGCAATCCGGGTATCCTGACTGAATATTTCCTGTATGTTGGCGCAGTCACATTTGGCGCCGTCGCTGATGAAAATCTCGTCCGGGCTGATATTGCAGCCTCTGGACCTGTAATCTTCTGCAGCGATCGTCTCCCTGAGAAATGCATAGCCCAGGTCCGGGGCATATCCTTTAAATGTGCCGGGGGAAGCCATCTCATCTACGGCTTCATGCAGGGCGGAAATAATGGCCGGCACCAGAGGCAGGGTCACATCGCCTATTCCCAGACTGATCACCTTCCGGTCAGGGTTGGCCTCTTTAAATTCAGCAACTTTTTTTGCAATACCGGAAAAGAGATAAGAGCCCGGCAGTTTCAGATAGTTTTCATTCAGCCTATACATAATCTTTCTCCTTACAGATACAGTTCTCCGTCAAAAACAACTTCTGCCGGTCCGGTCATATAGATCAGGTTCTTTTCCCTGTCCCACCGGATCTTCAGGTCACCGCCCAGAAGGTTCACGGTAATCTGGTCTTCCGTGAGCCCGTTCAGGATACAGGCCACCGCCACCGCGCAGGCTCCGGTTCCACAGGCAAGGGTTTCCCCTGCGCCTCTTTCCCATACTCTCATCTCTGCCCTGGTCCGGTCCAGGACCCGGACAAATTCCGTATTCACTCTTCTGGGAAACATGATATGGTTTTCAAATTCCGGACCAGCCGTCTCGATATCCACATCTTTGACACTGTGATCCAGAAAGATCACCGCGTGGGGATTACCCATGGAGACACAGGTCATATGAACCTGTCTTCCTCTGATTTCGATGGGGACATTGACCGGCGGGTCCATGCTGGTCTTTACGGGAATCAGGGCAGGTGTCAGTATGGGTTCTCCCATGTTTACCTCTACCTGACTGACTTTCCCGTCCGACACAAAAAGCTTAAGCTCCTTGATGCCGGCAAGGGTTTCCACTGTGATTTCGGTCTGATCCGTCAGGCCGTAATCATATACGTATTTTCCTACACAGCGGATTCCGTTGCCGCACATTTCCGCCCTGGATCCGTCTGAGTTATACATATCCATCCGAAAATCTGCCTTGTCTGACGGGCAGATCAGGATCAGGCCGTCAGAACCCACGCCGAAATTTCTGTTGCTGACCCGGCGGGCCATGGCTTCCGGTTTCTTTATCTCCTCTTCAAAGCAGTTCACATATACGTAGTCATTTCCCAGTCCGTGCATTTTGGTAAATTTCATAATTATACTCCCCCGTCCACATCTGCTCTGGTTTCAGATAAACATTTTGAAGGATTGTCCTTGCAATTCTTTCATAATATACGATTATCTTGCTTACTTATTACTTTTAATGAATAAATATTAACACAGTAATTCACATAAGGCAAGTATGTCTTAGCTACTTGCCCGGACCGGAAAAACATGATATATAATCAGACAGGAGGAAAAACCATGATTCAGGAAAAAAGCGGCAGAAACAGACAGAAAATCAACTGGCAAAAGGCCCTGGACGGGATCCTGGACCGGATCACAAAGGAGGGGCAGAGGCCCTCTCTCTTCCTGCATGTCTGCTGCGCTCCCTGCAGCAGCTATGTTCTGGAATATCTGGTCCCCTATTTTGATATCACTGTTTTTTTCTATAATCCCAACATTACCCCGGAAGAAGAATATATCAAGAGAAAGGAAGAACTGATCCGGCTGATCCGTGAGGCCGGTCATCAGGATCACGTAACTTTCAAAGAAGGGACCTATGACCCGTCCCTCTTTTTCGAGATGGCAAAAGGCCTGGAGGATCTTCCGGAGCGGGGCGAGCGCTGCCGGCGCTGCTATGCTTTGCGGATGCGGGAAGCGGCCATAATGGCTAAAGCGGCAGGCGCGGATTTCTTTACTACCACTCTCTCCATCAGTCCACACAAAAATGCCGACTGGATCAACGAGATCGGTCTGGAACTGGAAGCTGAGTACGGAGTGAAGCATCTTCCTTCTGACTTCAAAAAAAAGAGCGGATATCTCCGCTCTATCGAACTATCCAGGCAATACGGTCTTTACCGCCAGGATTATTGTGGTTGTGTATTTTCCAAAAAAGAAGCCGCTTCTAGGCTTTCTTGACAAATTTGTGTTCGCAGTTGGGGCAGGTGATTTCCACCATGCCCTTTCCTTTTGGCACCCGGAGCCTCTGATTGCATTTGGGACAGGTAAAGAAACGGAAATTCTTTCTCTGTTCCCTCTCTGTCTTTCGCTCCTCTCTTGCCTGCCTCTTCTCCTCTCTGATCAGGACCCGTTCGGAATCTTCTCCCGGAAAAAACCTGTCCACAAAGCGGTCGTTCTCCAGGGCCCGCCTGTCCTTTGATCGGGAGAAAAACCTGAATCCGACGATCAGCAGGGGAATCAGTGAAATGGGGCTGAATCGGTTGAGAACCGGCAGAGGAACCAGACTCATTATCAAATTCAGAAGAAGAGAAAGGAGAAGCAGACCGAAGGACAGGGCATCCATACCGTAGATTTCTGAAAAGAATCCCTTTACCCTGTCTTTTGCCTTTTCCGTTTTCTTTGAATCCATTCTGTCATCCATAAGTCAATCTCCTTATCAGCCGGCCTGTCCTTCTACAGACCGATCACGGCCAGCACACCTGTACTGGCAGCCATCATGATTATACCTGCCAGAAGCACTCCTCCCATGGCCGCAAGAACGCTGGACTTAAAATCCATATTCAGAATGCTTGCAGCCAGTGTACCCGTCCATGCACCGGTACCGGGCAGGGGAATTCCTACAAAGAGCAGAAGGGCAAGGAAAAGTCCGTTGCCCGCCTTGGACATCAGCTTTTCTCCGCCGCGCTCTCCCTTTTGCATACAGTAGCGGCAGAAGCGGCCGGGAATACCCGGAAGCCGGCTTCCCATCTCCAGCACCTTCCTTGCAAAGAGGAAGATAAAGGGAACCGGCAGCATGTTTCCTACAATTGCCACGGCGTAAGCCGGCAGAAGGGGAAGGCCTACCACCTGGGAATAGGGAATTGCGCCACGCAGTTCAATCAGCGGTACCATGGATATAAAAAACTCTATCAGATAATATTTCAGCATAAATACTCCTTTTGACCGGTCTATCTTACAGCAGCCTGCCCCATGTGTCAAGCCGGCATCCTTTACTGTCAGTTGCAGGTTTCCTCTGATAAATAAGGAACATCTTTCTCTACTAATGGCGCAGAAGGGACTGGCGCATTACATTAATAAACTCTTCGTTTGACCGGGTCCGTTTGAAGAAATCCAGGATCTGTTCCATATTTTCCTCCGCCCGGTTCCCGGACATTTCCCTGTGGAGAGCGTAGACGATATCTCTTTCCTCCCTGGTCAGCAGCAGGTCTTCCCGCCTTGTTCCGGACCGCTGGATATTGATGGCAGGAAAGATCCTCTTCTCGGCAAGCTTGCGGTCCAGTACCAGTTCCATGTTGCCGGTCCCCTTGAACTCCTCAAAGACCACATCATCCATCTTGCTTCCCGTTTCCACCAGGGCCGTGGCCAGAATGGTAAGGCTGCCGCCTTCCCTCATGTTTCTGGCAGATCCGAAAAACTTCTTGGGCATGTAGAGAGCTGTGGGGTCCAGTCCTCCGGACAGGGTCCGTCCGCTGGGCGGGACGATCAGATTATAAGCCCGGGCCAGACGGGTGATGCTGTCCAGCAGGATCACTACATCCTGCTTATGCTCTACCAGCCTCTTTGCCCGCTCCAGTGCCATCTCCGCCACCCTGCGGTGATGCTCCGGCAGTTCGTCAAAGGTTGAGCTGACCACTTCGGCGTTGGGACCTTCGATAGATTCCCGGATATCCGTGACCTCCTCAGGCCGCTCATCGATCAGAAGAACGATTACTTTCATATCTTTCTGGGTCGCGGCAATACTTTTGGCGATCTGCTTAAGCAGGGTGGTCTTTCCTGTTTTGGGCTGGGATACGATCATACCCCTCTGCCCCTTTCCGATGGGCGACAGAAGATCTACCATCCGCATGGAGACAGAACATCCCGGCGTTTCCAGGCGGATCTTTTCGTCCGGAAAGATGGGTGTCAGGTCTTCAAACTTTCTTCTTTTCTGTGCCTCATAGGGATTAAAACCGTTGACAGACTCCACATAAAGCAGGGCACTGTAGCGCTCATTCTGAGTCTTGATCCGGATATTTCCCGTCAGCACGTCTCCGGTGCGCAGATTAAACCGGCGGATCTGGGAAGGCGACACATAGACATCGTTCTCCCCGGGCAGATAATTGTCGCTTCGGATAAAACCGAATCCGTCTGCCATGACCTCCAGGACTCCGTTGGCCATATCACCGCTGTCCAGGCTGGACAGGCTGGCTTTCATGCGGTTTCCGCTGCCTCCTTCTTTCTCACCTGTATCCGGCAGGTTTTTTTCTTTCTGCTTTTCTGCGGCCTCTTCCCGGTCCTTTGCCGGGACCTCTGTCTTTTCCCGGTCATATTCTTCAAGTTTCTCTATCAATTCACTTTTTTTCAATCCTGTAATACGGGGAATCCCCCTCTGCTTTGCTTCATCCCGAAGCTGCTGCAGTTTCATTTCGCTGTAATCCATCACTATGGTCCTCCTTACAAACAAGGTTATATTTATAAATGAATATCCCGGGTCCCGGATCTGCGGACACCCCGGATTGCTATTTTTATCTACTTTTATAATCTGTACGGTGAAATCTGCTTCACGAACATGAAGCACTTATCTGAAATGTTCTTCCACATATTAACACATTCCCGTGGAATGAGCAAATGGATTTATGGCCTGACAGGCCATCCGGCAAATGAAATTATTGCAGAATGTCTGTGTGAATGATAAAATAAGTGTCTGGAAAGGAAGAAGACAAATGAATGAAAAACAAAAAGCTCTGGAATTACACAAACAGTGGCAGGGAAAACTGGATATCACACCTAAGTGTTCAGTGAGTACTGCAGAAGACCTGGCAATCGCCTATACTCCCGGCGTGGCGGAACCCTGCAAGGAAATCGCCTGGAATCCCGAGACGGCTTATACCTATACCATCAAGTCCAACACCGTAGCTGTTGTCTCAGATGGCAGCGCTGTCCTCGGACTGGGTAATATAGGTGCTAAGGCAGCCATGCCCGTCATGGAGGGAAAGGCAGTCCTCTTCAAGGAATTCGGCGGTGTCAATGCATTTCCCATCTGCCTGGATACCCAGGATACCGATGAGATCATCGAGACAGTTGTCCGGATCGCGCCTGCTTTCGGAGGTATCAACCTGGAGGACATTTCCGCTCCCCGCTGTTTTGAAATTGAAGAAAGACTGAAAGAAATCCTTGATATTCCCGTATTCCATGATGACCAGCACGGCACGGCCATTGTTGTCACGGCCGGAATCATCAATGCCCTCAAGGTAGTTGACAAGAAAAAGGAAGACTGCAAAGTCGTGATCAACGGGGCAGGCGCAGCCGGCATGGCCATCGCTAACATGCTCCTGACCTATGGTTTTAAGGATCTGATCATCTGTGACAGCAGGGGAATCATCTGTGACGGTGACCCGGGACTTAACTGGATGAAGGAAAGGATGGCAAAGCGTACCAACCTCTCCCATATGAAGGGTTCTCTGGCAGACGCCATGAAGGGTTCCGATATCTTTATCGGCGTATCAGCTCCCGGCATCGTAACTAAGGAAATGGTTTCCTCCATGAACCGGGATTCCATCCTTTTCACACTGGCCAACCCCATTCCCGAGATCATGCCCGACCTGGCAAAGGAAGCCGGGGCCAGGGTTATCGGTACCGGAAGATCGGATTTCCCCAACCAGGTTAACAACGTGCTGGTATTCCCCGGTATCTTCAAGGGGGCCCTGGAAGGCCGCGCGGAGCGAATCACGGAAGAGATGAAACTGGCAGCAGCCATAGCCCTCTCCCGCCTGGTTCCCGAGGACCGGATCTCGGAGGAGAATATCCTGCCCCAGGCTTTTGATCCCGGTGTGGCTGAAGCTGTCAGCGAGGCAGTCAGGGACCACATCTGACAGAGGAAAGCCATGGACCGGTATCGGACTTTTGCCTCCTATATCAGGGAGACATTTAAGGAACCTTTATATAAGATCTGTATCGACGGAGGATTTACCTGTCCCAACAGGGACGGGACTCTCTCCTCGGGAGGATGTACATTTTGCAGCGGAGGCGGCAGCGGTGAATTCTGCAGCGACCGGGCTCTCAGCATCCGGGACCAGCTGAAACAGGGACGGGACCAGACGCGGGCCAAGCACAGGGGCCGCTATATCGCCTACTTTCAGGCCTTTACCGGCACCTATGCCCCGGCGGAAAAGCTGGAGGAAATATACAGGCCTGCCCTGGAAGACCCTGATGTGGCGGTTATCTCCATCGCTACCAGGCCGGACTGCCTGCCTGACCGGACCCTTGATCTCCTGCAGGATATGAACCGCAGGAAACCGGTGTGGGTAGAGCTGGGCCTGCAGACCTGTCACGACAGGACTGCTCTGATGATCAACCGCTGTTATCCCACAGCCCTTTTTGCAGATGCGGTGAAAAAACTGAATGCACGGGGAATCCGGGTCATCGCCCACCTGATCCTGGGACTGCCGGAAGAGACGGAAGCCATGCAGCTTGAAAGTGTAGATTATATCAATGCTCTTCCTGTTTCCGGCATCAAGTTTTCCATGCTCTACCTGTTGAAAGGTACTGTCCTGGGAGAACAGTTTCTCCGCAATCCTTTCCCGGTATTCACACCGGAAACCTATACAGATACCCTTCTGGCCTGCATAAAAAAGCTCCGGCCCGACATCGTCGTCGAGCGGATGACCGGTGACGCTCCCCGCCATCTTCTCATAGCCCCCCGCTGGCATATGGGCAAGGGGGAGGTACTTAACAGGATCCGCCACGAAATGAAAGTGCGAGATATAAGGCAGGGAAGCGACTGGATGATTTACTGACAGAGGATGAATTATGTCTGAGCAATCACTTCTGATCTACAAGTTAATGATTTTATATATGCTGGACAATGTGGATTTTCCCATGACCAACTCACAGCTGAGCGAGTTCTTTGTCAGCCACGGGTATACCACATACTTTCAGTTTCAGGAAGCAGCCAACGAGATGACTGACGGCGGCTTTCTGAGAGCCGAAGTCGTGAGGAACACGACCCGTTACTATATGATGGACCGGGGCCGGGAAGCCCTGTCCCTCTTCACGGAAAGTATTCCCGACGCATTTAAGGAAGATATCTTAAACTACTTTGCGGAGAAGAAATATCAGCTCCGCAGAGAGGTGGAGATCACCGCGGACTATTACCCTCTGAAAGGGGGAGAGTATATGGTGGACGCAAGCATCAGAGAAAAAGGAAGC
>CADBOX010000443.1 GCA_902796415.1 uncultured Lachnospiraceae bacterium | reverse complement strand
CTGACCCCCAAGGTCATTGTCGAGCCGGTGCGCCTCGCGGGAACCACGGTCTCCGCCGCGACGCTCCACAACCAGGACAATATCGACCGGCTCGATCTAAATATAAATGATATAGCGCTGTTACAGAAGGCAGGAGAAATTATTCCTGAAGTGCTTTCAATAAACAAAAATAAGCGACCTATTGATGCGGAGCCATTCAAGATGCCAGAATATTGCCCCGAGTGTGGCTCACCTGTGATACGCGATGAAGATGGTGTAGCGTTTCGTTGTACAAGCCCAGAATGCCCAGCTCAACGCTTACAGAATATCACGCATTTTGCTTCTCGTGAGGCAATGGACATTGATGGCCTTGGCAAATCTGTCTGCGAAAGTCTAATTAATTATGGGTATGTTAGCTCAGTAGCAGATTTATACTATCTTAATATTGAACAGGTTGCGCTAATCGAGAGAATGGGTAGAAAGTCTGCGTCTAAGTTGCTTTCGGCAATTGAGGACAGCAAGAAAGCAGGGCTAGCAAGACTACTATGTGCATTTGGCATTCGTCAAGTGGGCCAGAAGGCCGCCAAGGTACTAGCATCCCATTTTACCGATTTGGATACCCTCATGTCAGCAAAAAAGGAAGAACTCACTGCAATCCCAGATATTGGAGGCATCACTGCAGACTTTATTACAGAGTGGTTTGCATTACCACAATCTTTACACTTGATTGGCAGACTGCGAGAGGCAGGTGTTGATTTTGCAAGCCATGAGGAGATAAAAGACAACCGCTTCGCTGGGCAGACTTTTGTCCTCACAGGCACACTTTCTCACTATACTCGCGATGAGGCTGGCGCCATCATTGAAAGCTTCGGCGGTAAAACCTCAGGTTCTGTGTCCAAGAAGACAAGCTATGTCCTCGCCGGAGAGAACGCGGGTAGCAAGCTTACCAAAGCAGAAAACCTCAGCATCCGTATTATTTCAGAGGATGAATTTGAGAAAATGATTCTTTGATGTAGTCCTGTTTGACAAAACAGCATATGAACATTTTGAATATTATGGTTAATTGATACTATTTTTAGAATTTCTGATCAATTCATTTAATGCATGGTAGGAGGCAACCAATTGTGCTGATAAATACCTATAATGATATTATTCCAAAAAGTAATAGGAATAAGAAAGGCCAAAGTATTATTTGTTTCCCAGATACCTTTTGTGTCGTTGATATAGAAACCACTGGATTAAGCCCCAAATGGGATGAAATAATAGAAATTGGAGCAGTACGATATTCAAAAGGAAAAGAAACTGGACGCTTTAATTTTTTAATACAACCATCCCGTAGAAGTGATGGTATGTATATCGATGACTTTATTTCAGAACTAACGGGAATAACAAATGATGACCTTGAAAAAGCTCCAGTGTTGGAATCGGTTATAGATAGCTTTCAAGCATTTCTTGGATCAGAAATTATTGTCGGGTATAATGTTGGCTTTGATATAAACTTTCTATATGATGCATTTTTGAGAATACTCAATAGACCTCTAACGAACGATTATATAGATTTATTACGGATTGTTCGTAAGCTTTATCCTGAAATGCCACATCATCGGCTTGAAGATGTTCTTAATAAATATGGTATACAGAATAAAAGAGCGCATCGTGCAATGTCTGACGTTGAAGCTACAAAATGTTGTTTTGATATTCTTTATGACGAAGTAAAAAGAAGATTTGGCGCAGAAAACACTTTTATAGAATCCTTTAAGCATACTAATAAAAAAAAAATACGTGCATCGGAAATATTCGGAGATAAGGAAAAACAAGACGAACGCAGTCCGTTTTTTGGCCAGTATTGTGTTTTTACTGGAAAGCTGGAAAAATACAATAGACAGGAAGCTATGCAACTTGTTGCAGACATGGGAGGAATTAATGAAGACCGCATTACACACAAAACCAATTATTTAATTCTAGGAAATAACGATTATTGCAGTTCTATCGTCGAAGGAAAAAGTAGTAAGCAGAAACAAGCCGAACGCTATAAACTAAATGGACAAGATATTGAAATACTTCCAGAAAGCGTTTTCTATGACATGATAGAAGAATATTTAAGTAGTAATCGCATTTCTACAGAAGAAGAATGGGTACAGAATGAGTCGAAGGATTGGGTTGAAAACGTCAGGGAAATGCTCAACAAGACCATAAAAAATCGTGAATTACCAAAAAAATCTCTGTTTCTTGAGGAAAATAAATCGCAAAAAGTACCTGAGAGAACAATCAGTTTTACTATTTACATTTGGGAGCCCTCATATCCGCCAATTATCAATGAAAAGATAACAAAAAACAAAAATGTTTGTACTATAAATCTAAGCACTGTTAAAGCACGGCCGAACGAGCTTACATTGTATATTAGGAATAATCAAGCCCATGCGCTTCAAAATAAACTTCCAGATGATGCGAATATACAGCCATATACTAAAGCAGACATTGAAACAGGAACAACCCGTGTTTGTATTAACTGCGCTTCGGAGAACTTGATACAATATCTTCAGGACAATGTTGAATATTGCATTGACAATTATGTTTCAAAAGAATCATCTTTTGGATGTTGTAGTAAATATGAAAAATGCTCAGATTACGGAAGGTGTATTCATGAAAACCTGTTATACTCAAAAGCCTGTGCATATCGATCCAATTTAGAAAGAGGCAGAGTTTTCTACGGGAAAAATAGAAATATTGAATAGGAAGGTGTGCATAGAATGACTTGGCAAATACAAGTTGGGAAAGAAATTGTCGTTTTAGACTCTGAAAGAATATATACTGGAAATGCAAATCCTACTCAAGAAGAAAAACTGGTTAGAAAAGCAGTAGGCTTACCTATTACAAAACAATTAATTTATTACAAGAATAAAATAGATCCATCTTCTGTCGTTTGCGTTCACGCATATAGCATTATAGCTGCTTATCAGATCACAGAAAGATGGTTTGTGATTGAGATATATACAGAAGAAGGAAAAACAATCCGCATTCATTCAGTTTTCTTAGCTGAGATGCAAAAACCTAGTTTTGTTGCAGACATGATTGAGCAAGAAGCTAACGTTGAATAATAAGAAAAGCCCGGAAAAGTGCTAATAGTACTTCTTCCGGGCTGTTGTTTAGAAATTCAACAATTTATTAAACAAAGATAATCTAAATTTTCATATGCTTTTTGTTTGTGTTAAGTCACTTGATCACAGGGGAGGTGTCCTTCTGAATGACGTCGTGCGCGCCGCCCTCGACGATGGAGGTGGGGGAGACCAGCGTCAGCACGGCCTTCTCCTGCAGCTCGGGAATGGTCATGGCGCCGCAGTTGCACATGGCGTGGCGCACCTTGCTGAGCGTAAGAGCTACG
>CADBOX010000442.1 GCA_902796415.1 uncultured Lachnospiraceae bacterium | reverse complement strand
TCCTGAGTCAGTTTTCTTTCATTTCTAAGCTGTCTTATATTTTTCCCAATACTCATATTGCCATCCCTCCTTACACATGAAGCATAAACAATATCACACTATTATTCTAGCGAGAATGGATTGAAGATGCAATAGGAAACTCAAGTATAACTTGAATAAGATTTCACTTTGCTATAAAGGGCAGGGGGTCAGACCCCATTACAATTGTAATGGGGTCTGACCCCCTCTATCTTAAAAAAGTTCTCAGCAGTTCCTGCTATTCCATATCCTCGATTTCTTCCCGGATGTACGGTGTCATCTGGTAGACATAGTAATTCAGCCAGTTGGTGTAGAGGGTGTTGGCGTGACAACGCCAGGACTTGACAGGTCCCTGATCGGGATCATCGTTTTTGTAATATCCCACAGGGAAGGGAATCACATCCAGTTGTTTTGCGATATCCCGGCGGTATTCCCCATCCAGGGACATAACGTCATACTCGGGATGTCCCGTAACGAAGATCTGGCGGCCTCCCTTGGCCGTGATAATAAATGGCCCGGCGATCTCAGAATCTGCCTGAATAGTCAGATTCTCATTGTTCTCCACATCCTCTCTCACAATCCCGGTATAACGGGAATGCGGAGCTTTAAAGATATCATCAAATCCCCTGACCAGGGGAGTTTTTCTGTGAACGGTATAATGGTCAAATATGCCGGTAAGTTTCTCCGGAAGATCATATTTTCTTACTCCGTAATGATAATGGAGGCCTGCCTGGGCAGCCCAGCATATGTGGAAGGTGGAGGTGACATGCTTGCGGGACCATTCCATGATCTGCACCAGTTCCTCCCAGTAATCCACTTCTTCAAAATCCATCTTCTCCACCGGGGCTCCGGTGATGATCATACCATCGAAGTATTGCTCTTTGATCTCATCCCACACCTGGTAGAAGGTCTGCAGATGGTCTTCCGACTCATTTTTATAAGCATACTCGTGGGTGGCAGCCTTCAGGAAGATCACATCCACCTGCAGGGGGGTGTTTGCCAGGCTTCGAAGCAGCTGAAGCTCCGTCTCCTGTTTTGTGGGCATCAGATTTAATATTACAATCTCCAGAGGACGGATGTCCTGTCTTAAAGACCGTTCATAGTCCATGACGAAGATATTCTCATCTTCCAGTATCTTTTTTACAGGTAAATTACCATCGATACGAATCGGCATAAGGCTTTCTCTCCTTTTGTTAACAGTTTAGTTCAATGCTTCATTATATCACAGGAAGCAAAAATACCATAGTCAAAAAGTGATCTCATAACATGACTTTCCCACACAGATCGATCCGGTCAGATCATATCCAGGAAGTCTTCTTCGCTGATGATCGAGATCCCCAGTTCTTTGGCTTTTTTATTTTTGGAGGAGGAGGACATCTTATCGTTGTTGATCAGATAATCTGTCTTGCCGGTAACAGACCCTGTCACTTTACCTCCCAGGTTCTCTATCTTCTCCTTCAGTTCTTTCCGGTTTTTAAAATGATTCACATTTCCCGTGATCACAAAGGTTTTCCCTTCCAGGGATTTTTCCTGGTCCACGGGGGCTTCCGCCGTATCGAAACTGATATATGCCAGAAGACCGTCGATCACTTTCTCGTTATGCTCATTAGAGAAATAATCCACCACACTTCTGGCGATGACCTCCCCGATGCCCTCAATCTGCACCATCTCTTCCACCGGTGCCTGCCGAAGAGTATCCAGGGAATTTCCGAAATGATTGCAGAGCAGTTTGGCATTGGCTTCCCCGATATTGGGGATTCCCAGACTGTTCACAAAGCGGAATAATTGGGTCTTTCTGGATTTTTCTATGGATTGTATCAGGTTCTGGTAGGATTTGACACCAAAACCTTCCATCCCCACGATCTCCTCTTGATACCGGTCCAGGCGGTAGATATCATACAGTTCTTCGATAAAGCCCCGGTCTGCCATCTTGGTCAGGGTAGCCTCGGATAATCCGTCGATGTTCATGGCGTCCCTCCCAACGAAATGGGTCAGCAGCTTGATTTTCTTGGCGCTGCAGAAGGGGTTGGGGCAATACAGGGTTTTCACCCCGTTTTCCATGCGGATCTCTGTCTGGCTTCCACAGGCGGGGCAATGGTCCGCCACCGGATATCCACCGCTTCTGGTAAGATTCTCCGAGATCTGAGGGATGATCATGTTTGCCTTATATACTTTGATCCGGTCATGCTCTCCCAGAGCAAGACTTTCGATGATGCTAAGATTATGCAGGCTGGCCCTGCTTACGGTGGTTCCTTCCAGTTCCACCGGTTCAAAGATGGCCACCGGATTGATCAGGCCTGTTCTGGAAGGGCTCCACTCGATCCGGATCAGGCTGGTTTCCGCCTCCTCATCCGCCCATTTAAATGCGATGGCATTCCGGGGGAATTTGGCGGTTCTTCCCAGACTGATTCCATAGGCGATGTCATCATAGATCAGCACCAGTCCGTCACTGGGGAAATCATTTTGCCTGATCTTCTCAGAAAATATGCGGATCTCTTCCAGAATATTCTCCCCTGTCACCATGACATAGGGAACGATGGTGAAACCCATCTCTTCCAGCCATAGCATGTTCTCCTCCACAGAGTTATGGTCTTCCCTTCCCTGGGCACTGACCAGGCCAAATGCATAAAAGTAGACATTTCTATTTGCTGTTATCTCATTATTTAGCTGGCGGACTGATCCGCTGCACAGATTTCTGGGATTCTTATAACGGGATTCCACATCCTCGATGGAGGCATTGATCCGTTCAAAGTCCGAATAATGAATGATGGCCTCCCCCCTGAGGACTACCTCCCCTTCCCATGGAATCCGGGAGGGTAGATTCTTAAATACGCGGGCATTATTGGTGATCACTTCTCCTGTGGTTCCGTTTCCACGGGTGACAGCCTGGGCCAGTACTCCGTCACGGTAAGTCAGAACCACCGTAAGGCCATCCATCTTCCAGGAGAGCATTCCTTTCTGGTCCCCCAGCCAGGAGCGAAGATCCTCGGGACTCTTGGTCTTATCCAGAGAAAGCATGGGAGACTCATGATCCACCTTCTCCAGCTGGCTGAGAATCTCATAACCTACTTTGTTGGTAGGGCTGCCGGCCATAACGATTCCTGTTTCTTTCTCCAATGCCAGAAGTTCATCATAGAGAGCATCATACTCAAAATTGGACATAATCTCCCTGTCCTCCTGATAATAGGCTCTGGCCGCTTCATCCAGTTTAACCGTCAGCTCCAGGATACGCTCTTTCTTGGTCATGATCCGGACCCTCCTCTCTTTCCGATCAGGCGCTGCAGCTCCCGATACTCTTTCTCTGTCAGTTCCCGGTACTTTCCGGATTCCAGGTCTCCCAGATGGATATTCATGATCCGGTAACGTCTCAGATGCCTCACCCGGTATCCCAGGGCTTCACACATACGGCGGATCTGCCGGTTCAGTCCCTGGGTCAGTATAATACGGAAGGAACAGACCCCGGTCTGATACACCTGGCAAGGTCTGGTCACGGTATCCAGTATCTCAACCCCCCGGGACATCTTCCCCAGAAATTCCTTTGTGACGGGCCGGTCTACCCTGACCTCATACTCTTTCTCATGGTAATTTCTGGCGCGGAGGATCTCATTCATCAGCTCCCCGTCATTGGTAAGCAGAATAAGCCCCTCCGAATCCTTATCCAGTCTTCCCACAGGGTAGATCCTCTGAGGGTAGCGGATGTAATCTATGATGTTATTCTTTTCTCTTTTCTCTGTGGTACAGACGATACCTTTCGGTTTGTGAAATGCCAGGACGATCTTCCGGCGGATTGGTTTTACTTCTCTTCCATCTACACAAACTTTCTGCCCTTCTTCCACCTGTTCTCCCAAGCTGGCTCTACGGCCATCCACCTGCACACGGCCTTCTTCCACCAGACGGTCCGCCTGCCTTCTGGAGCAGTAACCGGCATCGCTCAGATATTTATTTAATCTCATAATATTTATTTTCTCTCAATCATCGTCCCAATCATCATCTTCCGGGTACAATAGTCTGGCATCCGCCTTGGCCTGAAAGCTGTCGGCATCCACCAGAAATCTTTCATGGATTCCCTTTCCGATGATGCCGGTCTGGTCTTCTACCAGCACGCCGAATACCAGCTTTCTCCTGTCGATTTCCTTCAATGTGACAGCGCAGGAGATCTTCCCTCCCACCGGTGTAGGAGCGATATGATCCATGTCCAGTTTGGTCCCTACGGAAGTCATCCCGTCCTCCAGACGACCTTCCAGCAGAGCGACTGCCGTCCGCTCCACCAGAGTCAGCATGGCCGGCGTCCCATACACCAGCAGACTCCCGCTTCCCAGTGATCTGGCAGTATTCTCCTCAGTCACTACATCTGTCAACATCTTGGCTATTCCTTTTCTCAGCATGCTTAACCCCTCCCGGCTCAAAACGCATAGAATTCTGTCACATAAGTATAGCAAAATTACGAGATAAATGCTATATTAAAGTTAATTACGGCCCCACGTCCATGTGGAGCAAATACACAGGAGGAACGAAAATGAGCGAAACAATGGCAGATTTTGAAAAAGAACTGGAGGCTTCCCTTCGGCCCATCAATGAAGGAGATATCGTGGAAGGAATCATCACTATCGTAGATGATGATGCAGCTTATGTTGACTTTAATTACCACATTCAGGGAGTTGTAAAGAGAAGTGATTTCAGTGACGATCCTTCTTTCAACATGCATAATATTAAGGCGGGGGATAAGATTACGGGCGAAGTGATCTCTACCGATGACGGAAAAGGCAATGTGGCCCTCTCCGTAAAGAACGCCACCCGGTCCCTGGCATGGGATGCCTGCCGCAGATATCTGGAAGAAAAAACTCCCCTTACCGTCAAGGTCGGAGGGATCGTGAATAAGGGTGTCATCGCCTATGTGGAAGGTCTGAGAGGGTTCATCCCCGCTTCCCATCTGGCGCTTGGATACGTGGAAGATACCAACGAATACCTGGGAAAGACCGTGGAGGCCATCATCATCACTGCCGATGAAGCAAAAAACCGCCTGGTACTGTCCGTACGGGAATTATTAAAAGCAAGGCGGGAAGAGGAAAGAGAACGCAAGATCAATTCCATCCAGAAAGGTGCCGTCCTGGAAGGCAAAGTGGAAAAACTCATGCCTTATGGTGCATTTATCGATCTGGGCGACGGAATCAACGGTCTTGTACACATTTCCCAGATTGCACAGAAACGTATCGAATCACCCGGCGAAGTTCTGAAAGCCGGTCAGGAAGTTAAAGTAAAGGTATTGAAGGTGGAAGATGGGAAGATCAGCCTGAGCATGAAAGCTCTGGATGATTATGTTCCTGCCAGAAAGGTGGAGGAACCCCAGATTACCTATAAAGATGAAGGTGAAGCAACTACAGGTCTGGCCGCACTTCTGGCCGGAATCAAACTGGATTAAGCAAGAAACGGAGGACATAGCATGAATGTAGCAATCATTATCGCAGGCGGATCCGGAAGCAGGATGGGACAGGATATCCCCAAACAGTTTATCTATGTGGACGCTGCAACCGTACAGATCTACACTCTGGAAGGATTTCAGAAACATCCCCAGATCGATGCCATCGAAGTAGTTTGTATTGATGGCTGGCATGATATCGTCTGGGCTTATGCCAAGCAGTTTAATATCGACAAGCTGAAATGGATCGTATCCGGCGGTAATTCCGGTCAGGAATCCATCCGTAACGGCGTCTATAATCTGGAAGGAATCTGTTCGGATGATGATAACATCATCATTCATGACGGCATCCGCCCACTGGTGGATGAGACGGTTCTTTCCGATATCATCATCAAATGTAATCAATACGGCAACGGCGTAACCTCCATGCCATATAATGAGCAGATCTTCGTCATTGACGATGAGATCAGTACCGTGCAGTACATTCCGAGAGAAACCCTTCGAAGAGTGTCCACTCCCCAGGCATACAAGTTCGGCAAGCTGGACTGGGCATATCATGAAGCATTTGAGAAAGAGATCGGCATCTATGGTTCCTCCTACACCAACACCATGATGGTAGAGCTGGGAGAGAGACTGTATTTTGCAGCCGGTTCAGATAAGAACATCAAGCTCACCACCAAAGATGATCTTGAGATGTTCAAAGCTTACCTGAAATCCGATAAGGATAACTGGTTGAAATAAGTTGTGACGGGGTACTGTTCCCCGTGTGAGAAAGTACTTGGAGGAGATACTATGACTTTATATGATAATCCCCTGTATCTTGACGATGTAAATATGGTGTCGCAGCTGGATCTGCCCTGGGATAAACTTCAGGGAAAATCCGTTCTTATATCGGGAGCTACCGGGCTGGTGGGCAGTTTTCTCGTGGATGTTCTGATGAAGAAAAACGAAGATGAACTGGGCTGCACCATCTACGCACTCAGCAGAAATGCGGAAAGGGCAGCAAAGCGTTTTTCCAGATGGCAGGGTAACCCCTTCCTGCAGTTTATCGCCTATGATATCAACCTGCCTTT
>CADBOX010000441.1 GCA_902796415.1 uncultured Lachnospiraceae bacterium | reverse complement strand
GATGGAGATATTTCAAAGGTTCTGTAAGGAAAACGGGATCCTGTCAACCCCGGATGAATGCTTTCAGTATTTGAATGACCTGCCGGACAAGTATCCTCAGATGAGTATATTTGACCTGACCATCTAAACATGCAGCGTGCGAAAGGCTAAGTATCAATATATGCGCTGCGCTTCGAAGAGTGCCCGCCTGTCTTTTGGGATAAAGAATCACAGCTTCCGGCCACTGGTCTGACGGCACTATGGACATTTCCTCCCAGGCGTCCGGGATGCCTAACTTAATGACATTGGGATCGTGGCGGCATTGACGATTAAAATTCAAAAAGCCGTTGATGGGGATTTTCAACCTGTCGGCGGTTTTTTCTGATGGTGAAAAAAATTTTTACTGTTATAATAAACACGACATACAGTTGACATGTTCGGGCTGATATGATAGTTACGGAGTGTGAGAAGTATAAAGATAGGCAGGCGATCGGGATACTATCCGTAATGCAGCAGTAAGAGAAAAGAAATTTATGGAGGATTATCACAATGAGATTAGATGGCTTTGGATTATTTGTCGATGACATGGGAAAGATGATCCGGTTTTACAGGGATGTTCTTGGATTCGAGATCAAGGAAGAAGAGAATACATCCAATGTTTACCTTGTGAAAGACGGAACGTTATTCCTGCTGTACGGCAGGAATGATTTTGAGAAGATGACAAGTCGGAGATATGAGTATATCAAGGGGCTGAATGGTCATTTTGAGATCGCACTGTATGTGGATACATTTGAAGAGGTGGATGAGGCATATAATAGGGCTGTTGAAAACGGAGCGACTTCTGTGCTTCCGCCGGAACTTGAACCATGGGGACAGAGAACCTGTTATATCGCTGATCCGGAAGGAAATTTGATTGAGATCGGATCCTGGAATAAACCTTATGAAGAGAAAGATCTGACGGAGGGCTGAAGGGTATGGCATTTGATTTTAAGAAGGAATATAAAGAATTCTATTTACCAAAGGGAACTCCTTCTATCGTGACCATTCCGACGATGAACTATATTGCGGTACGCGGCAGCGGGAATCCCAATGATGAAGAAGGCGAATATAAGCAGGCCATAGGTCTTCTGTATGGAATTGCTTTTACAATTAAGATGAGTAAGAAGGGTGATCATCAGATCGATGGTTATTTTGATTATGTGGTGCCGCCCCTGGAAGGTTTCTGGTGGCAGGATGGAGTGATCGGCGTAGATTATTCCAATAAGTCATCTTTCCATTGGATCTCCGTCATCCGTTTACCGGATTTTGTTACGAAAGAAGATTTTAATTGGGCTGTCAGAGAAGCCACGGAAAAGAAAAAACAAGATTTTTCAAAGGCCGAATTCTTTACATATGATGAAGGGCTTTGTGTACAGTGTATGCATGTCGGGGCATACGATGATGAACCTGTGACAGTACAGTTGATGCATGATTTCATGGAACAGGAAGGTTATGAATTGGACATTACAGATAAACGTCTGCACCATGAGATTTACCTGAGCGATGCACGCAAAGTTGCACCGGAGAAGCGGAGGACAGTGATCAGGCATCCGATAAGAGAAAGAGGTGGAAACGGATATGGCATCAACGAAAGAATACCTGGATTTTATCCTGGAACAGCTTTCAGATCTTGATGAAGTAAACGCAAGGGCGATGATGGGGGAATACATTCTGTACTATCGTGGAAGAGTATTCGGCGGGATATATGATGATCGTCTGCTGGTAAAGCCCGTTCCTGCGGCAGAGGAGCTGATGCCGGATGCTGTAATGGAATTGCCGTATGAAGGTGCGAAAAAAATGATACTGGTAGATGATGTGGATAACCGAAAGTTTCTCTGTAAACTTGTTAAAAGTATGTGGGAAGAACTTCCGGAGAAGAAAAAGAAGAAATCCATGCTGTGATCCCGGATGTCCGAAACTGGCAGACAAGAGGTCCCAGGGAAGAGTAGTATACACTATGATCGATATCTCTAAGCGCGGCACGAGGTAAGTTTTTATCAATATACGGAGGCGCAGGCAGTCAGAGAAAACATGCTTCATGTTTATTCTACTTT
>CADBOX010000440.1 GCA_902796415.1 uncultured Lachnospiraceae bacterium | reverse complement strand
GGAAGAAGCGATCTGCCCACCGGAGATTGGGATCAGCTGATGAATTCTGTGAATAACATCCTGATGAAATTACCTGACGAGACGACGGTCTTTCCAGGACATGGCCCGGCAACCACCATCGGCCAGGAAAGAAAAACCAATCCTTATGTAAGAAGATAAGATGATATATTTATTACAAAACAGCAGAGAATACGATTATGATGTAAGGGCGATTGCCCTTACATTTTTCGAGCGCACAAAAATAAAAGAAATATCCGAACGGCAGTGGAGTGAGACTATGATGGAGATTCTTCCGGATTCTTCTGACTTGTTTCTGCACATTACTTATTCGGATAAACACATAGACGGTGAGGTTCGCTCAGGGGACGGTAAGAGCACAAAAAGCAGTGTAGACTGCGATTATTTGGACCATGAGCATCACCGCAATGACGTATCCAGATTTCTCTACCGGCTGTTCTCTAAATTCACGGGGAGGATACTTCCCTGGGGGATGCTGACCGGTATCCGTCCTACCAAGATCATGATGAACTGGATGGAGGAAGAGAAGGATCCGGATACTCTGGAGAAACGTTTTGTAGATACTTATCTGACTGACATTCAGAAGGCATCTCTCTGTCGTCGGGTTGCAGAGAGAGAAAGGGAGATTCTGGCTGATTATCCATATGAGAAAGAGTACAGCCTCTACGTTGGAATTCCTTTCTGTCCGACAACCTGTCTTTATTGTTCCTTCACTTCATTTCCTGTATCCAGATTTCGGGACCGCATGGGCGCATATCTGGAGGCTCTTTATAAAGAGATGGCATATGTGGCGGATGCATATAGAGAAAAACCTCTTACATCCATCTATGTTGGAGGAGGAACGCCCACTGCTTTGGATGAGAGGTCTCTGCATAGTCTGATGGATAAGATTCATCAGTTATTCCCCGTGGAATCAGTACGTGAATTCACAGTGGAAGCCGGGAGACCGGACAGTATCACAGAAGAAAAATTCCGGATCCTGAGAGAAGCAGGCGTAGGCAGAGTAAGTATTAATCCTCAGACCATGCATCAGGAAACCCTGGATCTTATCGGGCGAAATCATACGGTGGAGCAGACAAGAGAAGCTTTTGCTCTGGCACGGAGAACAGGATTTGATGTGATTAATATGGATATCATCACCGGACTGCCCGGTGAAGATATTAATCATATCCGAAGTACTTTGAGGGAAATTTTCGACATGAAGCCTGACAACCTCACCGTACATTCTCTGGCAATAAAGCGTGCTGCCAATCTGAATATTGAGATGGAGAAGTACCATTCTCTTGTAAAAGGTACAACCAATGAGATGCTGCGCCTGGTGGATCAGGTCTGCATGGATATGGGGATGGAACCTTACTATATGTACAGACAGAAGAATATTCCGGGTAATTTTGAAAACATCGGATACAGCGTCCCGGGAAAAGAAGGTCTTTATAATATTCTGATTATGGAAGAGAAGCAGGATATCATAGCTTGCGGGGCAGGCGCTTCCACAAAATATGTCTTTCCTGCAGAGAACAGAATTGAAAGAACCGAAAATGTAAAGAATATCGATCATTATATTCAAAGAATTGAGGAGATGATCCAAAGGAAAGCTTTTGGTGATAAAATATGGCAATAAATTATGGAATTCATGACACGGAGACCCCCATACAGGATTCATTGGGCGAAGCCATAACACATGGCATGGTAGTAAGCAACCTCGCTTACCTGGTGGGCAAGGAGATGCAGCTGTCCGAGGAAGAATGCCACAAGCTTGCTGTGGCCGGCATGGTGCATGACATAGGGAAACTTCGTCTCCGGTCCTATGTATATAAAGAAAAAGGAGCGCAGATGGGCATCGATGAGATTCGGTACACCCGTCTGCACCCGGCGCTGGGTTATGCGATTCTCAAAGAGCAAGGCTATGAGGATTATGTGCTTGATGCTGTCCTGTATCATCATGAAAACTGGGATGGGACAGGGTATCCCAACAATCTGAAAGCAGAGAACATCCCACTGGCGGCCAGAATATTAAGAGTGTGCGATGCTTTTGGGGCTCTGATTGCAAACAGGTCTTATCTTGAGGCTTTTGATATTGAGAGAGCCTTTTCGATCATGATAGAAGAAGTGAAATATTTCGATATGCATGTTTTTCTGACTTTCCAGAAAGTCAGTCAGTCGAAGGAAATCGAGAAAATGCTGAGAGATATGGGGATAGATTAAACCAGAGGAGGAGATAGTATTATGGCGGAATCTATGAAGGGTTTGAAACGTACTCATCGATGTACGGAGGTTATTTCTGTTGAATTAGGCTCCACAGTTACATTGATGGGTTGGGTGCAGAAGAGAAGAAATCTTGGAAGCCTCATCTTTGTGGATCTGCGTGACCGCAGTGGTCTGATGCAGTTATATTTTGAGGAGGAAACAATCGGGACAGAAGGATTTGCCAAGGCAGGAACGCTTCGCTCCGAGTTCGTGATCGCAGTTACAGGAACCGTGGAAAAAAGAAACGGTGCAACCAATGAATCTCTCGTCACAGGGGAGCTGGAACTGAAAGTACTGGATCTCCGAATTCTCTCCGAGTCTCTGACCCCACCTTTCCCCATCGACGCAGATATTACGGTAAAGGATGAACTGCGCCTTAAATATCGTTATCTGGATCTCAGAAGACCCAACATCCAGAAAAACCTGATTATGAGAAGCAAGATTGCAAACCTTACAAGACAGTTTCTTGCCGGGGAAGAATTTCTTGAGATCGAGACACCAATCCTGACTAAGAGTACGCCTGAAGGAGCCAGAGATTACCTTGTTCCCAGCAGGATCCATCCCGGAAGTTTCTATGCCCTTCCGCAATCCCCGCAGTTATTTAAGCAGCTGCTGATGGTGTCCGGTTACGATCGTTATTTTCAGATTGCCCGTTGCTTCCGCGACGAAGACCTGCGTGCGGACAGACAGCCTGAATTCACCCAGATTGATATGGAACTCTCCTTTGTGGACGTGGACGATGTCATCGATGTGAATGAACGCCTTTTGGCCTTCCTCTTCAAAGAATGCCTGGATGTGGAAGTCTCTCTGCCTATTCAACGCATGACCTGGCAGACTGCCATGGACCTCTATGGTTCCGACAAACCGGATCTCAGATTCGATATGAAGATCCAGGATGTCACAGACCAGGTGAAAAACTGTGGATTCGGCGTCTTTACAGGAGCCATTAATAATGGTGGATTAGTACGTGGTCTGGTAGCAAAAGGCCTCGGAGATATCTCCAGCAAGAGAATGAAAAAAGTGGAGAAGACAGCAAAGGATTACGGCGCAAAAGGTTTAGCCTACATCCAGTTAAAATCGGACGGCTCCATCAAGTGCCCCTTTGCCAAGTTTATGCCGGAAGAGGAACTGGATGCTTTGATCGCTTCCATGGGAGGCGAGAGCGGAGACCTCATTGTCTTTGCAGCTGACAGCTTCAAGGTCGTCTGTGATGTACTGGGAGCTCTGAGAGTATTTTTCGCAAAAGAACTGGGACTTCTGGATCCGTCAGAATATCGTTTTGTATGGATCACCGAGTTCCCTCTGTTGGAATGGTCCGAGGAGCAGGGCAGATATACAGCTATGCATCATCCGTTTACCATGCCTATGGAGGAAGATCTTGCGCTTATTGATACAGATCCCGGGAAAGTACGGGCGAAAGCATATGATATCGTATTAAACGGAAATGAGATCGGTGGAGGAAGTGTCAGGATCCATCAGGATGATATCCAGGAGAAGATGTTCGAATGTCTGGGCTTTACCAATGAACAGGCATACTCACAGTTCGGATTCCTGCTGGAAGCATTTAAATACGGAGTACCGCCTCATGCAGGGCTTGCTTACGGACTTGACCGTCTGGTTATGCTTATGGCTAAAGAGGAAAATATCCGTGATGTCATTGCATTTCCGAAGATCAAGGATGCATCCTGTCTTCTTACAGATGCTCCGGGTCCGGTGGATGACAAACAGCTGGAAGAGTTAAGCATAAAAGTTGATGTGGAAGTAGAATAAATTATAGGTTTGTGATATAATTGTCTCATAAAGAATATAAGGAGGAGAATCATCATGAAAATCGCTATAGGAAATGATCATGCTGCTGTAGATATGAAACTGGAGATTGTCTCCTTCCTGGAATCACTGGGACATGAAGTGACTAATTTCGGAACTGACACAAAAGAAAGCTGTGATTATCCCATCTATGCCCATAAAGTATGCCAGGCTGTGCTTGAAGGAGAAGCAGATCGTGGAATACTGATCTGCGGTACCGGGATTGGCATCTCCATTGCTGCCAACAAACATAAAGGCATCCGCTGTGCTGTATGCAGCGATCCGGTGACGGCAAAACTTACCAGAGAGCACAATAATTCCAATGTGATCTCTTTTGGAGCCAGAATCGTCGGACCTGAGATTGGAAAGGCAATCGTATCGGCATATGTGAATGCAGAATTCCAACCAAATGAACGTCATCTCAGAAGATTAAAAATGGTGGAAGATATCGAAAACGGACTGGATTTTGAGAATAACTAAGCCCCTTACTTTATTCTCGGAGGGAACTGATCATTTTTGCTATGTGCTCAACTAAAATATAGCCATTGACAAGAGGAATCACCAATTATTAAACGGTGATTTCTCTTTTTTTTGTAATAATTATAACAATTCAAAAAATTAAAAAAATTCGCTTGACAGATATTAGCAGTTAGTGATATTATTAACAAGCTGTCGCAAAGAGACAGCACCGCATCTTGATAACTGAATAACAAAACAACCTTGAACGTTCAATT
>CADBOX010000439.1 GCA_902796415.1 uncultured Lachnospiraceae bacterium | reverse complement strand
GGATTCCATTCCTCCGGATAAAAACGGAAAGCTGAGGATGATCGTATGCGAGGTGAAATAGACAAGATACCGGATTCCATCGTGGAACAGGCGAAGAAAAATAAGTCCTCCAGGAACGAATCCCTGAATAAGATGGCCTTTACTTCCGGATTTTTCTACATTTTAGCTCAGTTTTGCGTGCGGGGACTGACCTTTGTGGTTACCCCCTTTTACAGCCGTATGCTATCCAAAGCTCAATATGGAGATATCCGTGTCTATGAGTCCTGGCTTCTGATTGCCTACACGGTTATGTCCCTCTGCCTCTGGCGCAGTGAGGATGTGGCGAAATATGATTTCAGGGATAAGTTCAATGAGTATACCTCAAGTGTCCACACCCTGTCCTATCTGGCAATCGCGGGATTCTTCGGTCTGGCTCTGATCTTCAAAGAGCCATTTCAGAAATTTACCTCCATGGACGATCTCATGTTTTACATGTGTTTTCTCTATGTGTTTACTTATACCAGTATGCTTTATCTCCAGAGAAGAGACAAGCAGATGCTTCGATATAAGTTCAGCACTATGGCAACCCTCCTCACCATTGTTCCCGGAACAGCCTTGTCTTTGTGGCTGATCTACGTGGGGAGACAGATGGGATTGCTGGACACCCTCGTTCACCGCAGAATCATCGGTTACTATGTACCTCAGATCATAGGAGGTGCCATCATCGCTGTAGTACTGTGTGTACAGGGAAAGAAATTCATTAACCTGACCTACTGGAAATACGGACTGAAATACAGTCTGCCTCTGATTCCGGAAGCTCTTTCCATCCAGATCATGAACCAGTCGGACAAAATCATGATCCAGAAACTGATCGGATCAGATCCCACGGGTGTTTTTTCCCTGGCGACTACGATATCCTTCATCATCTGGATCCTGGAAGACTCCGTCTGGAATGCCTGGATTCCATGGCTCTATGAGAAAATCTCAAGAGATGAGACAGAGGATATCGCCAAACCATGGACCACAGTCATGCATATCTTCGGATTGATTTCCTGGGCTTTGGTGGTTCTTGCTCCCGAAGAGATTTTGATATTGGGAGGTAAGAAATACTATGCGGCTATCTACCTGATTGCCCCCATGGTTTCCGGAACCCTATTCCGCTTCTTCAGTTACAGTTACTCGGCGGTGGAAAACTATTATAAGAAAACCAAATATGTGGCGGCCGGTACCATCGGCACCATGTTTCTGAATGTGATCCTTAACTATGTCTGTATTATCAAATTCGGCTATATGGCTGCCGCCTACACGACAGCAGCCAGCTATGTGGTTCTCCTGATCGTTCAGGGAATCCTGGAGCGGAAAGTGACAGGCCAGGTGATTGTTCCTCTTCATAAGACGGTTCTGATCGCCCTTATGTACGGGGCCATCAATGTGGCAACGATCTCCCTGTATGCATTGCCTTGGTTTGTTCGCTGGGGCATCCTGGCAGCGGTTATGATCGGAGCTTTCGTGGTTCTGCGCAATCAGTTCCTGGCAGTCTATAAAATGATACGTAAGAAATAGGTACTGAGTATATCTAATCGATATGAGAAATGAATCATCAAGAATATAAATAAAGGGCATGCAGCTGCATGCCCTTTTCAATATCTAATCGCTTAATCTTTATATTTTACTCTACTATAATCTCCACCTGATCCATGGCCTTAAAGAGCACATCCTGGGCTTCTTCCAGGGTTTGTCCCCTGGTAATGATGTGGCCGATACGGTGAGGCCCCACCCGGAAAGCGTGTACTTCATCACCAGGCTGATAGTCAAACTGGACTTCGTAAATCCGGTCATCCGGATCATTGTGATCGGTTTCTGAGATGATCTTACCATCCTTATCACTCATGAGAAGGTGGCTGGCATTGGGTATGGCATGGCTGCCAAGATCGAATTCCGGATCTTCTCCTAATGCAACCTTAAGGATCTTCTCATAATAGTCAAATCCATAGTAGATGGATACCAGCTCTGCCAGACAGGTGGCGCCACATCTGCCACCTAATTCCAGAACATAGGTCTTGCCGTCTTTCAGGATGAAGTCCGCATTGATGGCACAATTGTCAAGTCCCATGGCCTTTACAGCTCCGCGGAGCTGAAGCTTGGCGTCCTCGATCACATCCTCGGAAAGCTGATATGGGGCAAAGTGACCGATGGGTACCCCGGTGTCTCCATGGAAGACATAGTCCCCGTGAGGAAGGATGAAAGATACCTCCCCCTGATATACAAAGGCCTGGGCTCCGAATTCTTCCCCCTCGACAAATTCTTCGATCAGGAAATAGTCTTTCCTGGTATTTTCTTTCACATATGCCATGGAGGAATCAAATGTATCGTAGGAATCCACACGGATGATTCCACGGCTGCCGGAGGAATCCACAGATTTAAAAATCAGTGGGAATTCCAGACCTTCTATGGTTTTACGGATGTCCGGGTCATCGAAAGAGACCTGACGGAAGCGGGCGGTACGAACACCGTACTCTTCGTATTTTTTCTTCATCAGCATCTTGTTGTTGGCGATGATGGCAGCGTCCCGACTGATGCCACATAATCCCATGGCATCACATACATTTCCGATGGACTGGACACAGACGTCTGTTCCGGTGGTGACGATGCCGTCAATCTGCTCCTCTCTGGCAATCTTCAGCATCATATCCTCATCCACGGTGTTTTCATAATAAACCTTATCTGCCAGGGCAAACCCCGGATAGTTACCGGGTATACTGACAGCTATGGTGTAAAGACCCATTCTCTTTGCAGTTTTAATCAATGGTACCTGATAGATCCCGGCACCCAGTATCATCATTTTTTTCATCTTTTTTCTCCCTTTCATTATTCTCTCCCGGTTGGTAGATTTCCCGTATGACAAACTGTGGCTGTCGGTTCATACCGAGGAACATTCTTCCCAGGTATTCCCCGATAAGACCCAGGAAGAGGAGGATGATTCCTGTGGAAAAGCAGATGGCCACCATGGTGGAAGGCCAGCCCATCTGCATGGTGGGAACCATTAACTTCCGGATCACAATCCCGATGGCCCCCAGGATACTTAAGAAGGAGAAGAGATATCCCACATAAGTAGCCATACGCAGCGGGACTACGGAATAGCCCATGATGTTGGACCAAAGCTGTACTAATTTCTTAAAAGTATATCCGGACTGTCCTACCTCCCTCTCATAATGCTTGATGGGGATACAGCTGATATTTCGTGTCGTCCTCAGGAAAAGACCTTGCATATGAGTATAAGGACTCTGATACTGCACCACATAGTCGCGAACGAACTTGCGGATGATCCAGTAGCTGGAGGTCTTCATATCTTTCGGTTTTCCTATGAGGATACGTACCGTTTCATAATTTACGAAACTTCCAAAATTACGGAAAGGAGAATGCTTCTTCTGAGGATAATATCCGTAAACGATATCATAGCCTTTTTCAATCTCCTCCAGGAGATAACACAACTGGGAAGGGTGGGTCTGCATATCATCATCCATTCCGATGCAGTAATCTCCTTCTGCCTGATTTAAGCCGGCCATAATAGCGTTATGCTGACCGCTGTTTTTAGCCAGAGAAACTGCTTTTACGAAAGGATAGTCATCTGCCAGCCCCTTGATCGCCTCCAGGGTGGCTCCATCGTCCGGAGAATAATCATCCACCAAAATAAATTCATAATCATGTCTCCCCAGGCGGTCCATTTCCTGACTGGTCATCTCCACCATCTTACGGATGGTCCGGGAAGACTTATAGCAAGGGATAACGATAGAATATAACAAAACAAATCCTCCTATGATTTTATGTCAGCGTTAATAGGGGCTGTTGCCTCAAAAGCAGCAGCCCTTTCATGTAAATATAATCTGTCAGCGATAAAATTCTTTGATCTTTTCGCACACTGTCAGAGTCTTTTCCGGTTCCAGACCATAGTAAAGCGGAAGACGTGTCAGCCGTTCACTCTCTTTGGTGGTGTAGACATCTTCCCCGTGGAAACGTCCATATTTGATTCCGGCGGGCGCTCCATGGAGAGGAATATAATGAAATACCGAGGAGATATCATTTTCCTTAAGGAAACGAATCAGGGCAGAGCGCTCCTTGAGATCCTTTGCTTTCACATAGAACATATGCGCATTGTGCACACATTCCTCCGGGATGAAGGGAAGAGTGATCTTTCCGGCTTCCTGGAGAGGCAGAAGGTTCTCATAATAGAGATTCCAGGTAGCCATACGATTATCGTAGATCTCCTGGGCTTTCTCAAGCTGCGCCCACAGATAAGCTGCGTTCATGTCACTGGGCAGATAGGAGGAACCGGCCTCCACCCAGGTGTATTTATCAATCTGTCCCCGGAAGAACTTGCTTCGGTTGGTGCCTTTTTCCCTTATGATCTCAGCCGGCTCGATATCTTCCGGATTCCGGATGAGAAGAGCACCTCCTTCACCCATACTGTAATTCTTTGTCTCATGAAAACTGAAACAGCCATAATCACCGATGGAACCGAGAGCTTTTCCTTTATAATAGGACATAACACCCTGAGCTGCGTCTTCCACCACTTTCAGATGATAACGGGCTGCGATATCCATGATGGTATCCATCTCACAGGATACCCCTGCATAGTGTACAGGTACGATTGCTTTGGTCCTGTCTGTGATGGCACCTTCGATCAGAGTTTCGTCTATATTCATGGTATCCGGACGGATATCCACAAAGACGGCAGTAGCTCCGCGAAGCACGAAGGCATCTGCAGTGGACACGAAAGTGTAGGATGGCATGATTACTTCATCTCCGGGCTTGATATCACAGAGGAGGGCAGCCATCTCCGTGGCATGAGTACAGGAGGTTGTGAGCAGTGCTCCGGCTGTCCCTGTATGTTCCATGATCCAGGAGTTGCATAATTTGGTGAACTCACCATCCCCACTGATCTTATGATTTCGGATTGCTTTTGCTATGTATTCGGTTTCTTTTCCTGTGAAGGGCGGGATATTAAAATTAATCATAACGTAACCTTCTTTTTGATAATCTTGCGACTTTTTATATTATTCTCGTAACTATCTTATAATTATAGCAAAGAAAAAGAAAAAAGTATATATAATTATCAAACTATTAACATACTGTTAAATTAAATAATGTGGAGTTGAAGTTCGCTAAAAAAAGTGTTATGATATCAAATAGCTAATTTTATCTTTGTTTATTATGGGATATTGGGTGTATGATTCGATGAATAGGATAAAATAAGCGAGATCGGAGGAAAGGAGAGAAGAATGAAAAGTAGAAAAATGAAACTGTGGCTGCTGCTTCCTCTTCTGGCTGTATGTATGGTACTTGGCGGAAGATCAGTTCATGCGACTTCCTACCGGCAGATTGCCTTTGTGAATTCCGCAGATAAGGCTTTGCTCCTGAAGTTTAAAGAGTTTTGCCCTGCGGGTTACGCGTGGAAAGTGATGAGGGATAACGGACAGGCAGCCATCCTCGCAGGCAGCGAATCCGGTGGAACAGTAGGGAATGACAGGATGTTCAAGATTTCTCTGGGTTCCAGATATGCTGATAAGACAAAATATACTCTTGTGGTGACAGGCAAGGATAACAAGCAGAGTATCACAGTTAGATATTATACGGGTGGTGCTCTGACAGGTACAAGTGTCTCCACCACAAGCAAAGATGCCTTGAAGGGAAATATCACTCTCAGCAACGGATTTAAAGGAAGTGGAGTGGAATTCCTTGTGTTTAAGGGCGAGAATTCCACAGACCTGATCGGCGCTGCAAAGTTCGCGAAAACCAAGGCGGCCGGCAATACCATCTCCATGGCGGCCAGTATACCGGGATCATCTTTGGCAAACGGTGAGTACAAAACCTATGTTATACTCAGCTATTCCTATGACGGAGCAATCTATTACGGTCAGGGCAGGGCTACGGTCCATAAGTTTGTCAAAAAACAAGGTAAGGTGGGCGGCGTAAGATTATCTACCGCCGACAGCAGGATCAAAATAACCTGGAATGCTTCCCCGAACGCATCCTACTATAAGGTCTTCCGGAGTCACAGTAAAACCGGCTCCTACAAATGTATCGCTTCCAAAGTGATAGGAACCTCATATACGACAGGGATTCTGACCGGGGGAAAGAATTATTACTATCAGATCATGGCAGTAGGTCAGGCCGGCTCCAAGAAGGTATCAGGGCCGAAATCCAAACCAAAAGGAATCTTTCTGGGAATCGTTCCGGGTAAAGTTCCCAACATCAGATTTGGTTATAATATGAATGAGGAACTGATCGTGAAATGGAACCGGACCGTGAATGCCACGGGATTCATAGTGTATTACAAGAAGGCCGGCACCAGGCAGTATCAGAAACTTGGATCCACGAGAAACAGAACTTATTCTCTGGAGAAACTTGATCCCAACTCCACCTACAGGATCAAAGTACAGGCTTATCGGAAGACCGGTGGAAGCAAGATTCTGGCAGATTCTTCTTCCAGGGTTCTCAAGATAAAGCCAAACGCCTTTAAGCAGAAGTATCATGATATTCTTCTGGCGAATGGTGTAAGACCTATTGAACATATCAATGGCAAAAGTATCTATACCACCAGAAAATATTCAAATGAACGGAAGCTTGCTTTCGTAAATGTGAATGGATATTCCAGTTCCACAGAGTATCTTATCTGGATCAGCCATTATACTCAGCAGGTTACTATCTTTAAAGGCTCCAAAGGAAACTGGAAGATTATCAGAGCTTGTCCTTGTTCCTCCGGAAAGGCAAGCACGCCTTCTCCCAAAGGAGTATTTAAGGTAACTTACAAGGAAACCGGATGGTACTATGTCAATACAAAGGAACTCTATGTAACTCATTGGTGTGGGCGGAATTCATTCCATACCAGACCTCTCTACAACGATGGTTCCGTATGTTCACCTGAGATGGGTAAACCGGCCTCCCACGGCTGTGCCCGTCTGCCTGACAGCGATGCATATTACATCTACAAGAACATTCCGATCGGAACCACTGTGGTGTCTTACTGATACCGAAAAAGTAAAAAATCTGCAGGACTCCATGTATCTCTACATGGAATCCTGCAGATTTATTTTTTGTTTTTTTTACTACTTGCTCTTTCTCTTCCTTATCAGATTAAAGAGGATGATCAGGAGGAAGGCAGCTAAGCCTGCACCGGTTATGAGGAAGGCGTAGCGGATGCCCGGGAGCTGATAGCGAAGCTCGATATGGTGTTTTCCGGGTTTCAGGTTCAGTCCCATATACTGATAATTGATGCGCTGAATTGGTGTTTTTTCGCCGTCCACATAGGCGGTCCAGCCCGCCTGGAAGGGGAGGGTGATACAGAGCATCTTATCGGTGTTCAAAGTGATATCTCCGGATACCCGGTTTGTGTCTGTCGTGACGTTATTCAGAGTATCCTTTTTCAGGGATGCAGCCTGTGCCGGGTACTGGTCCATGGGCTGTACGTAGATGGCAATATCATCGTATCGCAGTGTCCCTGCAGCAGTGAATTCCAGCTTGCAGGAGTCGATAGCCTCTTCATGGTAGCCCAGGTGGAAGAGGAATTCTTTCTGTCCGGTGGAGTAGGAATCGATGCGGAACTTGTAGAGATAAGCGGTTCCCTCTGCCTTGATATTGGTCTTCAGGAAATGCTCTTTGGCATCTTTTTCATGGTAGATATCTCCCGTAAATCCCAGGTAGGTTTCGCAGTTCTTCTCCCCATTAAAATGGAAGGTGATGGACCCTCCTTCTTCCACATTGAGCAGCCCTTCTTTTTCATCCACAGTGACACCATCCAGATCCATATCCAGAATCTCAATCTCATGAGCTGATAAATTCAGCTTCTTCGTGGAATTCAGGTTACTGTTATCCACCTTGGCGTCCTGGTTCACGATAGCAGTCATCATGGTCAGGTCCTGTTTTTCCACCGCAGAATACTTGGAAGCTTCCTCCGGGGAAAGGATATTATCATAGGTATAACCCAACGGAAGAGCATATTCATTTTCATATATGTATTTGGAGGCCTTCTTTCCCTTTTTCTCATAAACCTGATGATAACCATAAGGGATACAAGCCTTCTTCTTGGAATCTGTCGCCAGGTATTTCACACTGGCAAGTTCATTTAAAATAGTGCGGGCATTGTAACTGTAGATACTTACGATGTTCCAGTCACAGTTACCCATGGCACTGTTGTAATCCACGATACCGCTGCCCAGAGTACTGGTGAAAGTGGAAATGTCGTTGTAACCCAGCAGCAGACTGCTGGAACGTTCATTTCCGGTGGTTTTCAGATTGGTCGCACGGTAGAATTCCTGGTCTTCTCCCCCTGCATCTTTCAGATACTTAAGAGCACTGGAAGTCATCTTCTTTCTGGAAGTACCTGATTCGACATAGGTTCCAAGATGTGTGCCGGTGTCAGAGCCGGCGGTGATAAACATGTTGGCATTGAACAGGATGGTTAGCAAAGTCATGCCTAACAAGATATATCTTCTGGTTGCCTTGGAGATGGACAGCTGCCTCTGGTTGATCAGATATAAGACGATCAAAGTGGAAGCCAGCAGGCCAAAGGCACCGAAAACTTTATCTGTGTGGTACTTGGTGGAGAAATATACGATTCCTCCGTAAAGGAAGGTGAGCCCCGTCATGATTCTCAGTTCGACCGCTGTCAGCTTGGACATCTTTCCCAGTACCTTGGCAAGGATAAATGCTATAAGACATGCATAGATGTAACACCAGCGGTTGTTCACGCTGGAGAAACCGCTGAAGATAAATCCGCAGGCCGGGAAGATGCAGAATAAAGTGAAGATCCAGAAAAGGGATCGCAGCTCTTTCTTTGCCTTGCGGGAGAACAGCAGGACAATGGCCAGTAAAGCGATAGGCGCGAACCCCAGTTTCAGCCACATACCCGGTGTGAAGGAATCCGATATAAATGAAATGAAAGAATCGGAGATCCATTCCGGTCGGTAGAACAGGGCTGTGGTAGACAGGAAACTGTCCAGGCTGCCTCCTTCCGTACGACTTGATCCCATGTAGCTGGCAAAGGAAGTGAAGATAGAGATTATCCCGATAGAGGCTCCCAGTATATAACTTCCTACAATGATAAGTCCCCTGGTGAGGAAGGTGATAAAATTACGGTATTCTTCGGTACATAGGATCCGTACCACAAAGTAGATCCCTATGGCGATCGTGTTCATCCAAAGGAAATAGTAAGAACACAACAGGGACAAAGCAACAAGGACGGTCATCATGTACCATTTTTTATCCCGGATCAATCTCTCCATGGCAATCACCAGCAAGGGAAGAAGGATCAGTGGGGTGAGAAACTGCCCGTGCTTTGTTCCGGCATAGATGGCATAACCTGAGAATGCATAGACCATGCTTGAGGTATACGCCGCATAATGACTCCCGCCGAAGAAAAGAACCAGGGCAGAGAAACTAAGGCCTGCCAGAAAATATCGCAGGATGATCATGGCACTGTAAACAGTTTCCACCTGTGACGGATGGAAAAGGAGGTAGAGCCAATAAACCGGATCATAACTGATCGCTATGGTCGATCCCAGACCGCTGGAGAAATCATACTGCTCGAAATTCATGTTTCCATGCAGAATGTCCTTTAAAACTCCCGGAATCGTCTCCATAAAACGGTAGATTTTCGGGACATACTGACCCAGACCATCCACAGACCAGATTAAAGTACGATGTTCCCGTATATAAGGAACAAAGATAAAAAAGGCGAGGACGGCAAAAATGGCTGTGTAGCCCAGGAGATAAAAAACTCCGCGCCAGAATTTCTCCTTCTGTTTTTCCTCATAGAAGAAGAACAGTTTCTTCTTTTTGTCCTGGGAGAAAACAAACAGTTTCTCTTCAATCACTCCGTAAAGTCCCTGGATCATGTAGCAGAAGAACACGCCGACCCAGGCAAGAAAGATGCCCACGACGGTCAGGGCAGGTTCTTTGAGGTGAAGCAGGATCATAACACCGGCAAACAATAACAAGAGAATACTCATTATCATCAGTTTTCTCTCATAGAAGGGGAATTCCTCCTCTGCTGCAAGGCTTGCCCCAAAGAAGATAAAGAACAGATAGGGGAAGATTGGAACTGCTCCCACGATATCTGCCCCCACAAATATACCGACCGCTCCGTAACCAATCAGGCCTTCCGGTATGTAGGTACATAAGAACCCGGCGACACAGATCACGGGCAGGAGCCATTTTCTGTGCGGATGATTTGTGATCGGTCTCCATAGGAAGGCGGCCATAACATAGAGGATGGCCAGGGAGACAAAGATGGCCGCAAGGTTCGGAATACGGATCAAGGCCAGAAGATCTTTGACTGTGGGGAGGGGATCCCTTCTGTCAAGAAGAAATTCTTTCAGGAAGCCGATAATATAGAAATGCAGCATCCAATGGAATGCCTTTTTCAGCAGTTTTCCCCGGAAATCCTTCAGATCCGGATACCGTTGATTCAGATCGCTGATCTCATAACCTGCGGCAAACAGCATGCCGGGGATATACGCGTACCTGGCAATGATGACCAGATATCTCAGAATGGAGATATGGGTCAGTTTAAAAAGGAATGTACTACAAAAGAATGACAGATAGAACAGAATGTATAATTCTCTTGTAAAGATGTCTTTGCGTTTCACTGGGATTTCCTCCTTCTTATGAGAACCATCCATGGGTCTGACAGGTTCTGTAGATGCCGTCATCTATGTTCTCCGGTGCAATGTAATCCGCTTTTTCTTTTAGCTCCTGGCAGCCATTACCCATGGCAACCCGATAGAAGGCGGGATCAAACATACTAAGATCATTGTAATCATCTCCGAAAACCACCGCGTCTTCCGGCTTTCCTCCAACCAGCTCCAGCATCCTCAGGATACCTCCTTTTTTGTCGTCCGGCTGAAACATCAGATACTCCGGTTCGAATCGCAGGCTGCCCATGGTATTACGCAGTGTGAGTCTGTCTTCATCTTCCAACGGAATGGAAATATATAATTTGTAGATGGCATCATAATCTGCCGGATCATAGTTTTCATTAATGATGTAGGTGGTGGGTTCTTTGCGGATGCCCACCTGGTCATAGAAAGTAAAACTGTTGGCATAGACCCTGTCAGAGTCATCCATGGCAACCAGCACCCCATAACCCAGGGAGATTGCCTCCCGGTAGATTGCCAGACATTTTTCATAGTCCAAAGGCCGGTTTTCCACACATTTTCCATCAATTACGATACCGTGTCCGCCGTTACAAACCATGTGGTCAATCCCGCTGGCAGCACGGAATTTCTCAGCTTTATAACGTGCCCTGCCTGTGGCTATGGAAACAAAGTGTCCTGCTTCTTTGAGCTTGCGGATGGCCTCCCCGGCTGAGGGAACCATAACACCCGTCTCCCGCACAGTTAGGGTTCCGTCGATATCGAAAAAGAAGTACTTTCTATCCATAAAAAATCCTCCTTAAAAGTAGTGTCTCAGTGAGGAAAAACATGATAAATGTTTTTAATCTCAATAAATTATTATAACACACTTTTAAAGAGGAATGGAATGGAAACATGGAATATTAGGCGTAGTTATCTGTCGGAACCGGCCTGGAGATTCCCTGCAAGTCCGGCAGCAATCAATCGTTTTCTGATCACAGGGCCAACGAGGAGGACCAGGATTATTTTAACCAGGTCACCGGGGATGTAGGGGATAACGCCCATAGCCAGTCCCTGGGCGAAACTAAGATGAGCCTGGTAGCAGAGCCATATGGTACCGAAGGTATAGCATACCGCCGTACCCAGAATCATACCGATGGCATGGAAGACAGGATGGGCAAACTTCTCAAAAAAGAATCCGGAGATCAGGGAAAGGAAGAGATATCCGATCAGATATCCACCGGTAGGGCCAGCCAGCTTTGCGACCCCGCCACTGAAATTGGAAAATACCGGAAGGCCCGTCAGACCGATGAGCAGATAGATGCCCACACTGCAGGTGCCCGCTTTCCAGCCCAGTATACAGGAGGCGAAGCACACAGCCATGGTTGCCAGGCTCAGGGGGACCGGGCTTATGGGGATATTTATGGAAAAGGGGCTCAGGACACAGATAACTGCTGTCATCAATGCGATCATGGCCATCCGGTATGTCGTGAAATATTTTTCTTCTTTCATTTTATTTTCTCCTAAATCTATGATATGATGTTCCTTAGGCTATATGGATTATACTGAAGAATGGAATAATTGTCAACCTGCTATTCGTTTCGAAGGTTGACAATAAAACCTGGAGGGAGATAGATGGATAAACTGACCAGATTTACAAAAGAAGAACTTGCCTGCCCCAAATGTGGGAAGGTACATCTCTGTGACAGATATTCGGTGATCAATGTCACGGAGAAACCGGAATTAAAAGAGAAAGTATTGATGAATAAGCTTTTTGTATTCCACTGTGAAGAATGTGGATTAACTGCCCCTCTTACTTATGAAAGTGTGTACGTGGACACAAAGAGGAAGATGATCTTATATCTGACGCCCGAGATGACGGATAATACCCGCAAGTCCATTGACCAGTGGGAGAAGGTAGATGCCAGCCATAAGAGGATTGTCACCAATCTCAATGACCTGAAGGAAAAGATCCTGATTGCGGATAACCTTCTGGATGACCGTATCGTGGAGTTCATGAAGATAGAACATCTGAAACAGCTGGAGAAGGAGATGAAAGATGATAATCTCCTGAACATTCTTTTTGACTATAAGGGAACCCAGTATTATTTTATGGTCTTCTTCGAAAAGAAAGGAATCGGAAGGATTCCTGTGAGTCCTGAGTATTACCGTGATGTGGAACACAGATACAGCGGAAAAATAGGAAGCAGGAACAATGGTAAATTCCAGGAGATCGACATGAAATGGGCCGGAGATATCATGTTCGAAAGAAATTAATATTCTTCTTGCACTGCCGGATTTTCTGTGGTATAATGTGAAAGCTGTTTGAAACAAAGTAATATATTCATTAGGATTAACATCATCTTAGATAGATGAATTTTTCGGTAGAGAGGTGAAAAAGATGCGTGAAGGAATCCATCCAAAGTACTATCAGGCAAAGGTTGTCTGCAACTGTGGCAACGAATTCGTAGTGGGATCCACAAAGTCAGATATCCACGTGGAAATCTGTTCCAAATGCCATTCATTCTACACAGGTACACAGAAAGCTGCTAAGGCTCGTGGACGTATTGATAAGTTCAACCGTAAGTATGGCATGACTCAGAAATAAAAACCGGCAGGTTTCATCAGACGACGGAATCTATGTCACATTAATCTCACTGTGATATAGATTTCGTCGTTTTGCTTTTTTCATAAAGGAGGATCCATTTGAAAAGAACAACGATCGGCGGACAGGCGGTCATGGAAGGTGTCATGATGAAGAATGAAGATCAGTATGCCGTG
>CADBOX010000438.1 GCA_902796415.1 uncultured Lachnospiraceae bacterium | reverse complement strand
GTTTGTCATGCTTCGAATACTGCCTCATGCAACTACCTGAGCGACCTTTCTGTACTTCCCCTTACCGCTTCGCGCTGATTGCTTCTTTTGCCGGATCTCTTTAAGTTTTGTAAATCTTAAGAAATTGTTACAGTATTGTAGCACGGATGGTGGGAATACTCAAGGGGGGGGAGTTGAAAGTCGTCGCGCCGGTCCTGTTCGCCGGTTTCAGGTTACTGCCCATCCTCTTTGTCACGGGAATCTCAGATCTGCTGCGCGGTCCTTCATGACAGGCTTCAGATACAGGAGAAACTGCTCCGGACTTACTTCAGTCTGCCTTCCTGGACTCCTCTATTAACACATCACGATTCTGATAACATCATATTTTCCAAGATACTCATCCCACTTGTACGTGTTGTTTTCTTTGTTCCCCTGCTTCAGATATTATACATGTCCGCTGCCATCGTTTTTCCAAATCGACGGGGTCTGGAAACACTGACATATCGCTGGCTGGTATTTATAACAGTGTTCAAATACAAAACCATTTCAGTCTTGTCCACAAAAATCTCGGAATTCACTGCCATCTGATAACTGGCCTTCCCGGGATTCAGATAGGTTCCCATCTTGCAGATCCCCTTTCTTCTGTCTGCCTGACAGCTGATTCCGCCTTAACTCATTTTTTCCCGATACTTCTTCCGAATATACTCTTCGTCCACAAAAACAAGCTCTATGTCGTTTTCGTGAAGTGCTTCTTTAATCCCCCACCATTTTGAATCAGCCGCTTCAACAATAGGCGGATGTTCTTCATGATTATACGATACAGCAATATACTTTCTATCCGGAGGATCAAATCGCCTTAACTCTTCAGAATCAGGATAAGAAGCAAACTCATATTCTCCATTTTTCACTAAATGTATGAAGCAAAGATGCCTGCTCTGATCCGTCATAACATATCTGAAGAAATTATCTGAATAGTTAGGATACCCCTGAATCGTTTTTATATCCCTGTATTCACCAAGTATTTCCCACCCATCATCAACAACGATAACAGCCTGCAGATAACATACCTCATGTATAAAATCAATACACTTTCTCCAACAGTTGATCTGGTCATCAGGAACGTCCGCTATTCTCGTTCCCGCCAACAGCATCACATTTGCATCAATCACATAATACTTCACGTTTTCCTCTGGTTCTCTGGTTATATCCAGCTATTGCCTGCTGATAGATATCTTCCTGTATATCCCCGAAAAATCCTTCCGGCCAGTTTTCTATGTCACCGAACTTGTTGATCTGTAAAGGATCAATAACAGCCGCTCCTTCATGATACTTGATAAAGTAAGCCGATAATTCATCCGTGGAAATCACTTCCTCGGCCATCCTGCGTTGTAATCGTCTCAGGAAATGCTCCGAGTGAGACTCTATGATCAGTTGGATTCTCCGGTCTTTTGAGTTTTCTCTTGCACGAATCGCATCGATAACCACATCAGCCAAAGCAGCCTGTGCACTCGGATGCAAATGCAGCTCCGGCTGTTCTATTATGATAGTTGATCCTGGAGGAGCGTAGAACAGCTCCACAACTACAGGCAATACCTGAGATACGCCCACGCCCACATCCGGTATGTCGACATATTGTTTTGATCCTCTTGTCCGGATTTTCACCTCATAATCCGATCTGTCTTTTGAAATCGGTACAAGCTTGAACTCGTCTATCAGAGACAACTTTTTGAGTTCTTCTGCGATGATTTCTTCCAGTGTTTTATATTTGCCGCCTGCTTTTAAATTGATCTTGCGGCCTTCTGATCTGCTTGCAAGAATTGCATTGATAGCATCTTCTCCGCTAATGCCGGAATCTCTTGGCACGCTTCCCGGCCATGTATATAGTCTCTTTGCCTTATTTCGTAATGGCCCAAGATAATATATAGATGAAAACAGTTTTTCATGCGTGAGGTTAATATTCTGGAGGAAATCTGCATTTTGATAATATGCCACTGCTTCATCCGGAAATCCATAGAATCTTACAGTAGTAGAAATGTCCCACGCACGGCCTTGAATACGCTTAAACGCATAATTCCTTGAATCCAGCTCATAGGCGCGGCGATTGTTTTTTTGCAATTCCTTCTGTCGTAACGTAATTTCAGTTACTACTCCCTTTGTGTCTTTTAACTTATAACATAATGATTCTACTTCCAGTTTTTGAGAATCCCTGATCAGCTTAACATCACTGGAAAAACCGATCTCTTTTATATTCTTTTTTTCCTTAGTGACAGCATTGTTCAATTCAAGTTCTTCTTTCGACTTAAGTTCCCACCCATATTCAAATTTTATATGACGCGAATTGTCTTTCTCAAATATGATATCCGATGGAAGTCCTACATCTACAGCAGTATGATCATTGCCTGTGAAAAACACTGATTTTCTATCAGATGACTCCACGCTTTGCTTCAGCATCATCAGAAACTGACCTATACTGGATTTGCCGGAACTATTAGAACCAAAAAGCACAGTGATTGGTGCTAATCTGATCTTTGTGGTATCCTGCCAACACTTGAAATTCTCTATCCGCAGGTAGTCAATCACCCTTCCATTCCTCCTAAACTCTTTCATGCACTCATTTGACACAGTTCTGCCGAGATTTCCCGACCAGTGTACGAAACAGATACACGCGTTTATACTTCTTCTCTATACTCTATCGACTCTATCTCCGGCCGACTACACTGTGCCTTCATATAGGATCTTATTCTCCAACCGACTACACTGTGCCCTCATAAAGGATCTTATCGCCGATCTCTACGCGCTTCACACCCTGCTCTTTCTTCTGGTTGAAATTGAAACTTAGCATATATCCGGTGTTCAGATTCCAGTAGCCAAGGTATTCCATGATCTGCTT